>DATIAI010000478.1:0-2519 GCA_035458065.1 Algoriphagus sp.
CAGGGTAAAGTGGAAGAAACCGAGCTGAAATATCCGCCGAACGGGCAACCCCGCATGCACATATTCCGAGCCTGGCACTGTCCTCGACCCTGCTCCAAATGAATCTGCTGGGGTTCAGTCAAGTGGGCCCAACGGGCATGTACCAAATGCCGGTCAGGATAATTTTGTCGGATCGTTTGACTCATCCATTCTTCGGCACAATTGAATGGAAAGGGTTTCATAAACTCCCCATCGGGCATTGCTTCGATCCCGTCTTTGGAACCACAAACTCCGATAAACTGCTCGACACGAGAATACCACGGGGCGACATCCTCATAACCAATCGGCCAGCTCATCCCATAACCCTGAAGTTCGGGAGCCTTAAATTCATGTTTGCTCCACCGCTGGGTAGCCCGTCCCCAAGTCAGGGACTTGCCCCCAACCTGATAGCCCCGGATCCAGTCAAAGGGTTTTTCCTGAATGTAAGGGTGATCCTTGTCCTCGATGAAAAAATGCTTGGTTTCCTCTCCAAACCCAGCAGCTTTGCTGATCAGTGGATTCTCTTTGAGAAAGTCATGAGTAAGCTGACCCCGGTGAGGGACTTCCCAAGGTTTGAGTGTGGCAGTAGGATAATCCTGATTGTGGACTACGGATCGGCCCCGCTCCAAGACAAGAGTTTTGAGGCCTTTTTCACAAAGTTCTTTGGCTGCCCAGCCTCCGGAGATTCCGGAGCCGACCACTATCGCATCAAATGAATTTTCCATAGGATCTACATATTCGGGATTTGAAATTCAAGATGCGAACTCGGGATTTGAATTCTTTCCAAAACAGATCAGTTCAATCGCTTTTTCGAAAGTTCCATTTTGCTTTACCTCATTTTGCAGGGAGGAAAATCGGGATGGATTTACCTCCTTTTCGCCTTCCTTTCTTTTTTCTCCCATTTCCCAATCGCCTTTTCCAATTCTCGCTGATAGCTTGGTTCCCCTTCGTTAAATGCCTTATTGTCCACTTTCTGGATATCTTCTTCCTTGGTGGTATTATAGCGGATCGGGGGATTTCCGTCTTTGCAGAAAAAGTAATTATCCCTCACCAGATTGACCGTTGCCCTGTGAAACCGAAGTGGGGATTTGGCAATGTCGTACACCAGATTCCCCTCCACCAGCACATCGGTGATGCCTTCGTCGAGAAACATGCCGTTGCTTTCCGCACGTCCGGCGTTAACCTCCACGTCATAGATTCTGTTGTTGAGAATTTTGCTTCCTGGCTGTAAACCCAGCATGTAAATCCCCCCTCCATCACTCAGGATGTTCATGATGTCATGAATGTGATTTCCGGAGATGATATTTTGCCGAGAAGGAGTGGCAACGGGACTCCACATCCAACCGACGGAAATACCGGTATAAGGCAAATCAAAAACATGATTGCTCTTTATCGACGTTTCAGCCGTCAACCCACACCAGATTCCCACTGCCCCGAAAAACTGGGCTCCCACTTGACTAATAGTATTGTTTTCGATGGTATTCCCTAAAGCCACCTGATCCGGCGCCGAAGTCCACCAAGGTTCGCCGTTGACTTTCCGGTCCTGCCCCTCTCCGATCATGATGCCGTTGCCGGAAATATCCGACAGTTCGGAATCAACTACTTTGCAGTTTTTGGAACCGGTCCCAAACCAAATGCCCGAGCCGCCGAAATTCTTGAAATTACAATCCGAAAAAGAAATGTTTTCAGCCCAAATCGAGGAGATTGCTGCCGGTACCACAGCCCATTCTCCGGTTGAGGGCCGGGGATCATGATGACAAGCCTGGATTCCACAATATCCCTTTTCGGGAATTTCCCATTTGCTGAATT
Source organism: Algoriphagus sp. (assembly GCA_035458065.1). Taxonomy (GTDB): domain Bacteria; phylum Bacteroidota; class Bacteroidia; order Cytophagales; family Cyclobacteriaceae; genus Algoriphagus. Next base: position 1,828 of record DATIAI010000478.1, read on the forward strand.
GAAAGGTGATCCCTTCGAAGTGGATGTTTTTCACGGGTTGGTTTTCTGCTCCAATGATAGAAATCAAACCCTCAGAAAGTGGAACTACCACCTCTATATCATTGGGATTTACACCTTCGGGAAGTTTGAGCCGGATTTTCTTGGTGTCTTTCAGAAAAATCCACTCATAATCTGCATCCAGAAATTCTGGGGCATTTTCGAGGAAATAGCGCGGATTAGGCTCCCAATAATCGATATGGAAAAAATCCGGGGATTTGGCACCGATCGAATCCACCGTGAACAGCTGCTGGTTTTGGGAATCAATTTCCTTCACTCCGATTCTGGAAATTGACCAATCGTGCATAAAAACCAACTCCAAACCTTCCAGTTTTCCAGGAATTGGGAAATCACTTTTTCCGAAAAAGAAATTGGTGCGCCGATCCTCTCCGGCTTTTGCCACTCGGAGGTAGCCATCATTTGGAAACCTCGCCCGAATCGCCCTTTTCCCACTGATAAAAAGCTCTCGAAAACTGGTTTTCCCTTCGAAAACTTCCGGCAAATCGGACTCCCAAAAGCCTTCCTCATTTTTGCTCCATCCGGTGAGTTCCACACCGCCGGAAATTAACGGAGATTCTCCCTTTTGTGCTTTGAAAACAAGGTTTACATTTTGTCCTTTGGAAGTAATTGATTTAAAAACCAGAGGTTCGGTAAGG
>DATIAI010000479.1:0-6251 GCA_035458065.1 Algoriphagus sp.
CCTGCATTTGCTGGATGTAGTCGAGATCTGCCCCTGCGCAAAAAGCCTTTCCTTCGGATTTTAGTATCACGATTTTCACTTCAGGATTCAGCTCCATTTCCGAAAATGCCAAGTCCAAATCCCTGATCAGGTCAGGGCTGAGCGCATTTCTTTTCTCCTGACGATTTAGGGTGATAAAACCAATCCGATTTTCAATATGGTTCAGAACAGAGTTCATGATTTTCATTTGGGCTTTGATGGGATAAATTACAGGCTGAAAATTCGACTGGCAAGCCGGACCCTAGAAAACAACCCGAAATGCTCCACTATTTGCAATAAGTGAATCAGAAACCAGAATTTTCAAAGATTCATATCGGGAAACTTTCTCAATTCTAACAGGCTTTTCATTTCCCCAAAGAAACGACTTTGTTTCCGGATCGAGCTTAAAATCCCAAGCTGGAAACCAAAGTATAGAGTCACTGACCATTGCATTGGCAGAAACTGGAGCCTGAGGTCTATGCCGGGCAATTCGATTTGGGTCTATGGAAAAACTGATCTGTTCGGTAGGAAATTTTTCATTCCAGGAGAATGACATTTCCCCTATTTGAAAATCAATCAATACTCCTTTTTCCCCTGAAAAAATAAAAAGTTCTGAGGCAGGCCGACGGATTTCCTTGAGGACTTGATCAGAGGACCAAATGAAAATTAGAAGGAAGGAAAGGAAGGTTAGCTTTTTTCTGTCCCCTAATTCCCAATTTGCCCAAATGACAAGAAGCCCCCAAATCAAGAGCATTCCCGAAAAACTGATAGTCAGTCGATCCATGTTTCCTCCCGGGAAATGCTGAATGGCCATGGTTATCCAGTTTTGGATCCAAATCAATCCGCTCACCAACCAACCGAGCCAATCGCTGAGCAACGGCACCCAACTCAAGGCCAAAAGGGGAATTCCGGCTTGCATGACCAAGAAAGAAAGTGGAATAATAATCAGGTTGGCAATCAGGAAATACGTCGGGAAAATATGGAAATAGAGAATCGACAATGGAAATGTGGCCAATTGAGCCGCTAAACTCACTGCAGTCATTTGCCAGATATATTCCAACACCTTGTTTGGAGGAAGCCACCAATTGAGGATTAAAGGCTGAATCAACAAAATGCCACCGACTGCCAAGTAGGAAAGCTGAAAGCCCACTTCAAAAATCACCCCTGGATCCAATGTGATCATGATCAAAGCCGAAAAGGCCAAAATATTAAAAGAAGACGGTTTTCTCTCCCTCAATTGTCCCAATGTAAAAAGTGAAAACATGGTTGCGGCCCGAATAACCGAAGGTGAAAAACCTGTCAGCACAGCATAAATCCAGATCAAACAGATCACTGCGAGTAAATAAATTTTCTTTTGCTTCGTCCTGAGTCGAATGCCTTTAAGAGGAAAAATCAAAATAGCATATAGAATTCCGACATGAAGTCCGGAAACGGCCAGAATATGCATAGTACCGGTTTCAGCATAAGCATTTTGGATTTCTTTGTCCAAGTTTTCCTTTTGCCCCAAAAGCAAAGCCGCAGCAATTTGTTGGGATTCAGAATTTGGAACTTTGTCCTCGATAGTTCCCACCAATTTTCTCCGAAAATTCTCCAACCAATACGCAGATGATTTCACTTCTGAGGAATCGATAATTTGGAATTTCTCCCCTATAAACTGACGAAAATGGATGTCTTTTCTGGCCAGATAACCTTTGTAATCAAACTCATCGGGAAAAATCGGTGGAGGAATACTCTCCGGTGAACCTTTCACCAAAATCACCTGGCCTGGCACAAGTGAAACATCGCTTTTATGGTAAATTAGGACTTTCCCCTTGGAATATTTCCAATCTACGCTGTCCTTAATGGCAATTACATTAAGAAGATTTTCGAATGAATTAGGCTTTTCGATATCATGCTTTTCCACTCTTGCCAGGTAAAAATCTGAGCCCCGAAGATTGGAATCCACATTTTTAGAAGAGTTCTTTTTTTGGATTTCAGAAAGTGTATATCCAAGGCAAAATAGAAGTCCAAAGGCCAAAAAAGCGGGAATCAGTTTGGTAAAACTCTTTCGCCGAAAAATGAAATACCCATACAAGGCCCAGAAAACAGCCATCAAACCAACTGGAATTAAAAAGGGAATCTCCCCTCCTTTTTGCGAAAGCAAGACTCCGGATACTAAAAATGGTAAATACCTCAAAAATGGAAAGTCGGTAAATCTCATGGATAAAAAATTAAAGACTTAAGTTAAAAAAAATGAGGCAAAAAAAAGAGCCTGAAACCAGGCTCTGAATTTTTCTTTTGTTGAATTTTTAAAATCTGTAACCAAGGCTAAAACCCCCATTTACCTCCACGGCGGAAAATTGGTTTGATACAGCATCACTGAAATTCCTGGCAATACTGGCATATGGACCAAAAGCAAAATGCTCAGAAACCTCCCATTTGTATCCGGCACCTGCACCCAAAATAAATGCAGTCATATCGGTGGTACTCAATCCTCCCGCTGCTGGCTCCTCATAATCTCCAAATCTGAATTTCAGAAAGGGATATACATGAAATCTTCCATTAGGATTGCTTCCAAAGTAGAAATTCATGGCAGTTTGGATAGAATTGGTTTTGAATTTTCTCCCTTCACCTTCATTATTATAACCAAATCGATCATTGATATGAAGCTGAAAATCCAGAGAATGGCTTTCACTCAAAAATCGCTCATACCCAACTTCAAAAGAACCCATTAATATCAGGTTGAGAAAATTGAGTTTTATTTCATTATCAAAGGTTCCTATGTTCGGATTGGAAGTCCCTGAAGACGAAATGACCTGCTGGGAATAAGCTGAGACTGATATCCCTATAGCAAATAGGAAAAAGAAAATAGATTTTTTCATAGTTTAAATTAGTTGGTTTTGGAGTAACGACAAGGATTAGGCCAACTCCATTTTGAAATGTTGGATATTGCATTCCTCGAACATTTCCCCCACTTTTTCGAAACCGAATTTAGCATAAAGAGGAACCGCGGTTATCTGGGCATGAAGGTATTTTGTTTTGCCTTTGGTTTCCGGAGTGGAGTCCACGTCGGCCAAAACCGCAGCCACTAAGGCCTTCCCAACACCTATTCCCCGGGCTTCTTTCAACACGGCAAACCGCTCCATTTTCACCCCATTTTTTGTAAATCTCCAACGGGCAGTTCCTACAGGCTTTCCATTCAATTTTGCCAAAAAATGGGTCGAAATATCCTCAAATTCATCGTATTCCTCAGATGGATCCACTTCCTGCTCTATGACAAAAACGAGTTCCCGGATTTTGAATGCTTCGCCCAGAGATTTTTTATCAGTTATTTTTTCGACTATTGGCTTCATGTCGTCTTTGATCCTCTAATTCCTGATTAATCTCGTAAGCTTCAATGATTGCCTTGACGAGTTTGTGTCGAATTACGTCTTTGCCACTTAAGCTGACCACTCCGATCCCTTTGACATCCTTCAGGATTTTGAGGGCTTCCGAAAGTCCTGATTTTTGCCTTACGGGCAAGTCAACTTGAGTTTGATCACCGGTGATAATGACTTTGGAATTGGGCCCCATTCGGGTCAAAAACATCTTGATCTGCTCGCTTGTGGTATTTTGTGCTTCATCAAGAAGGACAAAAGCATCATGAAGCGTCCGTCCTCGCATGTAGGCTAAAGGTGCAATTTCAATCACGCGGGTTTCCTGGTAATATTTCAATTTTTCCGGCGGCACCATGTCCTGAAGTGCATCATAAATTGGCCTCAAGTAAGGGTCAAGTTTTTCCTGAAGATCTCCGGGAAGGAATCCCAGATTTTCCCCTGCTTCTACTGCCGGACGGGTGATAATAATCCGCTTTACTTCCCGGTTTTTCAAAGCTCGGACTGCCAAAGCAACAGCAATATAGGTTTTCCCTGTACCGGCAGGACCAAGTGCAAATACGAGGTCATTGTTCATGGCTGCCTCGACCAGTTTGCGTTGATTAGCAGATTTGGGCTTGATGACCAGGCCTTTGTTGCCAAATACAATCACCTGATCCCGATTGGCTTCCTCAAAAGGAATCCCTTCGATATCGAGGTAATCTTTGACATTTTCAGGAGTGAGGTGACCAAAGCGATCAAAGTGCTCCAGCAGGAGGTTGATCAGATCATTGATGCGCAAAATCTCCGGTGCCCCGCCCTGAATTCGGATTTCGTTACCTCTGGAGACGATTTTGCTCTGTGGGAAAGCTTGGGCAATTTGCCGTATATTTTCATTGGCTGTGCCCAAAAACTCAGCCAAGGGTACGTTTTCTAAGGTGATTACTTTTTCTACCAAACTTGTTTTTTGATTTAGGTTTACCTTGAAGGCTAAAGAATAAAATTTCTATTTTTGTTCGCTCCCCCTCAAACAAAATTACACAATTTTAATAGACTTGCTTGTATGGCATTGGTGACATTCCTCTCTGACTTTGGGGATAAAGACTACTACGTTCCGGCTGTAAAGGCCAAAATTCTTTCGATAAACCCACAGCTGAATATCATCGATATTTCTCACAGCATTGAGCCGTATGACATTGAGCATGCGGCATTTGTGCTTCGATCGACTTTTAGGGAGTTTCCCAAAGGCACTGTGCATCTAGTCGGAATCAATACCATTGGTACCATGACCCAAGGCTATATCGGAGTGAAGCTGGAGGAACATATTTTTGTCGGACCTAACAACGGGATTTTAAGTCTTTTGGCTGATAACGATCCTGGAATTCTGGTTCAGTTTGCGGATATACACCTCAAGGATTCTACTTTTCCGACCCGGGATATTTTGGCCCCGATAGCTGCAAAAGTTGCCAGCGGAGCCGCAATACATGATTTCGGAGGTCCATTGACCAATTTCCGGAAATTGATGGCAAGGCAAGCCAAAGCTACCCGGGAACATATCATCGGCCATGTGATCCGAATTGATCGATATGGAAACCTTTTGACTAATATCCGCAAAGAGGTCTTTGAAAAACTGAACCCGGGAAAATTTACAATCCAGTTTGGGAGGGAATCTGTAAACAAACTCCAGACTGGCTACGATCAGGTGGAAGCCGGGGATCCTTTTGCTTTTTTCAACAGTTTGGATTTACTCGAAATCGGAATCTATCACGGACACGGAGGAAATCTCCTAGGCCTGAAGCAGGATAGTGTGGTCTATATTCACTTTGGAGTTTAATGCTAGTCCGGATTGTGCGTATGACATTTAGGCCAGAAGCAGTTGAAGAGTTTCTGGAAAACTTCGAAGCCAACAAAGATTCGATCCGAAATTTTCCTGGATGTAAGCATCTGGAGCTTTGGCAGGATCATAATTCAAAAAATATTTTCATTACTTACAGCTATTGGGAGACCGAAGAAGCGCTGGATCAGTACCGTGATTCTGAGCTGTTTAAATCAGTTTGGAGCTTTACCAAGGCTCTTTTTTCAGAAAAACCGATTGCATTCAGTTCAAAAAAATTGCAGGAAGTGGGAAAATGAGTTTGTAGGAAATCTTTTTTGTTTTCATATTTGCAGCCCGTTCAGCAAGGAACGGGAATTATTGAAATGCCCAGATGGCGGAATTGGTAGACGCGTTGGTCTCAAACACCAATGAGGTTACACTCGTGCCGGTTCGACTCCGGCTCTGGGTACAGAAAGGCTCACAGAAATGTGGGCCTTTTTTCGTTTCATGGCTTCACTTTTTTTACTTTTTGACACTTTCAAATTACATTATCAAACACATAATACCATGTAAATTGAAAGTTAAACTTTCAATTTGCATGGTTTCGATCTTTCAAAAAAGATTATAACCAATTCCATCTACCTCCCCAACAAATAATAAATCATCAAAGTCACCAGGCAAAGTGCCACTGAAAGTGGTTTCGCATATTTCCATTCTTGAAGATTGAGCGGCCCCCGTGGAATGTCGACTTGAGTTTTGGCCGGGAATTTTAGACTCACCAAATACATCACTCCCATATTGAGTAAAAACTCTATTCCCCAAATGTGAATGAAATGCAATTTCACCTCCATCGCGAAAGTAGTCACCAAATAAAACGTCAACCCGGTCACTAACCCTACTTTGGCGCCCATAGCTGATATTTTGGGGATAAAGAATCCAGCAAGTAGAATCGAAGCAATTGGAATGAAGAAAATACCGTTAAGCTGCTGCATCAATTGGTACAAGCCTTCGGGGGCATTGGCTACCATCGGTGCGATTAGAATGGAGATTACTGCGAGAATGAGAGAACTCAGCTTCCCGACTTT
>DATIAI010000480.1:0-8566 GCA_035458065.1 Algoriphagus sp.
GTACTTTGTTAATCACTTATTTTTTAGGTTATTCCTTCAGTCAACTTTAACCTAACAGAAAAATGAATCCATTAAACAAAGTCAGCGCATGCCTATTACTCTTTGTTTTTGGTGCATTTTCCTGTAATCAGCCACAAAAGCTAAATGTGCAACCCAATATCGTATTTATTTTTATTGATGACCTGGGTTGGAAAGACGTAGGTTTTATGGGGGCAGAATATTATGAAACACCCAATATTGACCAATTGGCAAAAAACGGAATGATCTTTACCCAGGCTTATGCCAATGCCGCAAACTGTGCTCCTACCCGTGCCAGCTTGCTAAGCGGACAGTATCCGCCAAGACATGGTGTTTTTACCGTTGGAAAATCGGACAGAGGGAATTCGGAGGACAGACGTTTAATTCCCATAAAGAATACAACTACAGTATCGCTTGAGCATACGATGATCTCAGAAGCATTAAAACCGGCAGGTTACCGAAGTGCTGCCATCGGTAAATGGAATGTCGGAAATTCACCTGAGGAACAGGGGTTTGATGTTAACATTCCCGGAAAAGAAATTCAGAGTCATTTCAATAAAAACGGTGAATATCTGGCTGATTATTTGACTGATAAGGCAGTGGAGTTTATAAAGGAAAACAATCCTGAAAAAACAGGAGCCCCATTTTTTCTTTACCTATCGCATTATGCCGTTCATACTCCAATCCAAGCCAAAGAAAGTTTAATAGTCAGGTATCAAAATAAACAGGGATCCGGATGTCATAATGATCCAACCTATGCTGCCATGATCGAAAGTGTGGACCAAAGTGTAGCAAAAGTGTCTAAGACATTGGAGGAACTGGGATTAGCTGAAAACACTTTGGTAATCTTCTTTTCAGATAACGGGGGGCATGGTACCTATACTTGTCAGAAACCATTACGCGGAGGAAAGGGGATGTTTTATGAAGGTGGCATTAGGGAACCTATGTTTGCTTATTGGCCTGGCAAAATAAAACCGGGATCAATTTGCGAGGTTCCTGTAATCGGGACGGATTTTTACCCAACATTTCTTGAATTAGCTGGTGTGGAATTTCCCCAGGATTACGTGTTGGATGGAACAAGTATAGTCCCTTTGCTAAATGGAGAAAAATCAATAAACAGAGAGACGATTTTTTGGCATTTCCCTGCCTACCTGGAATCATATGAGGGTTTAAAAAATGAGTCCAGAGATTCTACTTTCAGATCCAGGCCCGTGAGCGTAATTAGAAAAGGAAATTGGAAGTTGTTACAGTTTCACGAAGAGTGGGTACTCAATGGGGGACGGGAGCATATCCTTGAGAACAATGCCATAGAATTGTATAATCTGGCTGAAGATTTAGGTGAAACAAATAATCTGGCAGGCATTGAGATCCAAAAACGGGATGAATTGCTTAATGACCTCCTTCGTTGGCAACAAGAAACAAATGCTCCTGTTCCTATTGAAATCAATCCGGAGTTTGTTGAAAAAAAATAAATTCTAATTTAAGCAGATTTAGTTCTATCCCTTTGCCGGAATAGATCCACGGGAGTTAAAATACTATACTTTTTGGGTAAGATTTTAGAGTGATTATCGAGTGTGTAGGTCTAATTTTAGTTTTATCAATTAAAATCAATTAGACATTCATAGCTTGGTTCGAAAAATTAATAAGTTATTCAGACTTATTTCCGGATTCCTGGAAGGAGGGTTATTTGCGCCATTTGTTGCAGGTTTATTGTTTTTTTCATTTCTGGGATGCACACCATCAATAGACAAAACCGAAACAACACTTTCAGAGAAAGAATTTTTTAACCCCTCCAAGGAAAATAGACCCCTTGCCCTATGGACTTGGCTGAATGGCTACGTGGATACCACCCAATTGGTCTATGAATTGGAGCAAATGAAAAGCAAAGGTATGCGGGGTGCCTTGATTTGGGATTTGGGGGCTCTTATGGATCCCGGTAAATTGATTCCAACCGGACCTGCCTTGCTAGGGGAGGAATCTTTGTCCTATTTCTCACTTGCGCTTTCCACAGCCAAAAAGCTGGATCTTGACTTGGGATGGGTGGCAGCCAGCAGTTGGAATGCAGGTGGGGAATGGGTGGCAGAAGCCCATGCCACCAAAGAATTGATAAGCTCAAGCCAGGTTGTTACCGGACCATCTTTTCAAAAAATCATTATTCCAAAACCCATAAATAGAAGGAAAACAGGAAAGAATTATTCGTTTATCGCATCTATTGCCATTCCTTTTTCAGAAAATAAGGTGATTGACTACAGTGAAATCGCCCCCATTTCCTTAAATGAGTTTACTGAGGATGACAGGTATATCAGTTGGGAAGTACCTCCGGGAAGCTGGGAGATACTTACTTTTTTTATGGGCAATACCGGCCAGCCCTTGGTGATCCCCAGTCCCAACTCCAGCGGATTGATTATAGACCATTTGAGCAAAGAAGCCACCACCGTTTTTTTTGACAGCGTGTTTGCCAGATTGAGTTCCCTTGCTTCTTCTGGCCATCAATTAAAATTTCTAATGCATGACAGCTATGAAGTATGGGAGTCGGATGACTGGAGTCCCCGTTTTCTGGAACAATTCAAAGAAGTGTATGGCTATGACCCTTTGCCATACCTGCCTTTAATTCAATCTCACACTGCTACAGATGAAGATTTAGCGAAGCGGTTTAAAAATGATTACAGTAAGCTGGTCAGTGATCTGATGATAAAAAATCATTTTGTGCAGTCCACCGAAATTGCTGAAAAACATGGAATAGAAATGATTGTTGAGGCGGGGCATGGAGGAAATGTTCGGGTTGATCCATTGAAGGCACTGGGTAGTTCCCATATACCTATGGGTGAATTTTGGAATAGGCAGCGGCATTGGGTAACCAAGGAAGCTTCCAGTGCCGCCCATATTTATGGTAAAAAATTAGTGGCTTCAGAATCACTTACAGGATGGAACCATTGGCAGCACGGACCTACTGACTTTAAACAACTCATCGATATTGCTTTTTGTGAAGGCTTGAACCAAGTTGTCTTTCATACCTTTTCGCATAATCCGAAACTAGCAGGCAAGCCTGGTTTCGTCTATCACGCTGGTGAACATATCAATGTCAACGCAACCTGGTGGGAATTGGCTAGGCCTTTTATGGACTATATCGCAAGATGTTCCTACCTGTTGAGACAAGGGAATTTTGTTGCAGACGTTCTCTTTTATTATGGAGATGAAGCACCTAATCTGGTTCCACCTAGACGGATGGATCCAAATTATACACCGGATATGCCAGGGGTGTTTCCCACTTATTTTTATGATACTGCCAAGTGTCCCCACTGTGGAAGATCCAGACCAATTGATTCTGGTCATCTTCCTGGTTATCAGTATGATTATATCAATGAAGATGTAATTACCACCACCCTTGAGACTGTAAATGGAGATCTTGTCTTGCCCCACGGGCAATCTTACAAAATCCTGGTTCTTCCCGACAGGGCAGATGTCTCGCTTGAGGTAATGAAGCGACTGGAAAAATTAATATTTAATGGTGCCACTGTAATTGGAAGGAAACCCGAAAGAACAACTTCTTTGAAAAACTATTCTGATGCAGATAGGGAATTAAGGGAAATAGCCGATAAAATATGGGGCGATTGTGACGGAAAGAAGGTGTTTTCGAATAGCTATGGCTCCGGGAAAATCTATTGGGGGAAATCCGTGCAGGAGGTTTTGCAAGAACGCTCCATCTATCCCGATTTTGATGTGAAAGGGATAGACAACCATGATCTGCACATTGACTTTGTTCATCAGCAGACAGAACAGGAAGAAATTTATTTTGTATCAAACAGCAGCCCGCACCAAGAAAAGTTCAAAAGCGTATTCAGAGTCGATCCAAATCTAAAGCCAGAATTGTGGGATGCTGAAACGGGATTGATCCAAAGGGATGTAAAATTCTCAAAGCTCAAAAACGGGTTGGAAATCGAAATGGTTATGGATCCCCTTGCTTCAAGATTTGTGGTATTCCGAAAGAATTCTTCAGGTATTGATGATAAGGGCTTGCCTTATGATTTGCAATTTGGGTTTCAGGAAAATCCAAAAACAAAAGATAAGTTTCCGGCGATTGACATTTCCACGGACTGGACGCTCGAATTCATCAAGGATGGAGGGGCGCCTGAATTACTTAAACTGGAGAAGCTAATCAGTTGGTCCGATTTGAAAGAAGAAGGAGCAAATTTTTATTCCGGTACTGCAAAATACTCCCGTGAATTTACTGTTGGCAAAGAGATTTTATCTGCTGGTACAGAGGCTTATATCTCTTTTGAGGATATTCAGGAAATGGCCCAACTGTATATCAACGGTCAAGATTGCGGGATAGTCTGGTTACCCCCATTTACTACCCCGATAACTCCTTATCTGACCGAAGGGAAAAACACCATTGAAGTCAAGGTCATAAATACCTGGAATAACCGGATTGTTGGTGATTTAAGGAATCCGGACAAAACCCCATATACCAACACCAACGCTAAAATAAAATTCAGGAAGGATTCTCCTTTATTGAAGTCTGGCATAATTGGAAATGCAGAGATCAGATTCATACCTAAATGATTGAATGATGAAATTTCAGATTAATTCTATAATTCTTATTGGAGCAATTAGCTGTTTGCTTGTTAGTTGGACGCCCAAAGAAGAGGTGAAAAAACCTAATATTATCTATATCATGGCGGATCAATGGCGGGCATCAGCAACAGGATATAGCGGTGATCCCAATGTGCGGACCCCCAACCTGGATCTTCTGGCAAAAGAAGGTTTTAATTTCCGAAATGCGGTATCTGTGGCTCCGGTTTGTACCCCACATAGGGCCTCTTTGATGACAGGAAGGTTTCCTACTTCAACTGGGATGATAGTAAATGACTTACGCCTTCCTTCCACTGAATTGTGTATAGGGGATGCGCTGGTGTCAGGAGGATATCAAACAGGCTATATAGGTAAATGGCATTTGGATGGACATGGCCGCCATTCCTTTATTCCAGCCGAGCGCCGTCGGGGATTTGAGTATTGGAAGGCCGCTGAGTGTGACCATAATTTCAATAACTCGCATTATTATTCGGGTGACTCCGAGGAAAAATTGTTTTGGGAAGGGTATGATGTATTTGCCCAAACAAAAGATGCACAACAGTACATCCGGGATCATTCGAATAATGATAAGCCTTTTGCCTTGTTCATTTCCTACGGTACCCCACATTTTCCACACTTTACCGCACCCGAGGAATATAAGTCACTGTATCCACTGGATAAAATCAAAGTGCCTGCCAATGTGCCTGAATCAATGATCAACGAAGCTTTGTTGCTTGAATTCCAGGGCTATTATGCCCATTGCGAGGCACTCGATAAAAGCATCGGGGATTTGCTAACTACCCTTGATGAACTTGGAATAGCTGAAAATACGGTGGTTGTATTTTCCTCAGATCACGGTGAAATGATGGGCGCTCACGGAGTAAGGGCGAAAGCCAAGCAGGTACCCTTCGGGGAATCTGCCAGGGTTCCTTTTTTGTTGCGGTATCCTGCCTTGCATGGTAAGGAGGGAAAAGTAATTGATATGCCCCTAAATACCCCTGATATTTTTCCCACCTTATTTGGGTTGGCAGGTTTACCAATTCCCGACACCGTTGAAGGGGAAGATCTTTCTTTTGTAATGAGGGATGGGAAAGAGCCGGTGGACCGTGCGGTTCTATACATGATGGCCACCCCTTTTGTTTTTGGAGAATATGGACGGGAATATCGGGCAGTTAAAACCTCCAAATATACCTACGTAAGGTCCCTTGATGGACCCTGGTTGTTATTTGATGATGAAACTGATCCACTGCAAATGAGAAATTTAGTATTGGATACGGAGAATTCAGATTTGGTCGAGGAAATGGATAATATTCTTCAGGAGCTTCTCAAAGAGATCAAGGATGATTTTAGACCTAGCCAATCCTATATAGAGGAATGGGGTTTGAAACTGGCTTCTCACGGTAGTGCTGAATATTCAAATGAAGGAAATTATGAACCTCAAATTCCCCGAAGGAAAAAATGAGCAGTAACATTTTACCCCACTACTAAAGCATTATTTAAAGAGTGATTATTCCCATGTTCAAAATAAAAATCTATATCAACCTGATTATTGGCATCCTACTCTTTGATAGGTGTACTGATCCGGGTAAAAATACAGAGAGCTATCATCCGGTAAATGTTCTTTTGATTACAGCGGATGACTTGAATTACAATTCACTGGGGTGTTATGGAAATACAATAGATCAAATTTCGCCGAATATCGACAGACTCGCCCAAAGCGGTATCCGCTTTACGAACGGGTATGTAAACATTGCAGTATGTCAACCTTCCCGACAATCATTTTTGACCGGAAGGTATCCGCATAATAATGGAGCACCCGGGTTTGATCCTATTGATTGGAGTGTGGTAACCCTTACAGAGCAACTCAATAAAGCAGGCTATTTAAATGGGATTTTGGGGAAAGAGATTCACCTGAAACCAACCGAAAAATTTTTCTGGGATTACTACATTCGGGAAGAAGATCTTACTTCTGGACTTGGTCATGGACGCAATCCTGACTTGTTTTTTAAATTTTCCCTGGAGTTTTTCAACAAATCTAAAAAGGAAGGTAAACCTTTCTTTCTTATGGCCAACAGCCATGACCCCCATCGTCCATTTGCAGGAAGTGATCAGGAAAAAGCTATTTGGGGAGAGGATTCACCGGTATTTACAAGAAAAATTTCACCTGTAGAAGTAACAGTTCCTTCCTTTCTTCCAGACCTACCTGATATAAGGAACGAAATAGCAGAGTATTATACATCGGTCTACCGTTTGGATCAAACAGTTGGAGCTATTTTGGATGCCCTCAAAAAGTCAGGGCAGGAAGATAATACCCTAATAATGTTTATCAGTGACAATGGAATGGCTTTTCCTTTTGCCAAGTCCAACTGTTACCTCAACAGCAATAAGACACCTTGGATAGTCAGTTGGCCCGATGTAATTGCTGGTGGAAAAGTGGATTCGACCCACTTTATCTCAGGGATTGACTTTATGCCAACCATACTTCATGCCCTACATTTACCGGAGGTACCGGATATGGATGGAACATCCTTCCTTCCACTCATTCATGGAAAACTTCAAAAAAACAGGCAAGCGGTATTTACTGAATTCCACAAAATTTTTGCCGGCATAGACTATTCTATGCGCAGTGTCCAAGAGGGGAACTTTGGTTACATTGTCAATTTTTGGAGCGATGGCAATCATCAAATAAAGGGAGATGCCACGAGTGGGAGGACTTTTTCTGCAATGAAAAAAGCGGCAGCCTCAGACATATCAGTTGCAGACCGACTAGATATGTATGTATACCGGGTACCCGAAGAACTTTATGATTTTAATTCTGATCCTGATGGACTCAATAATTTAATTGATGATCCTCTATATCAAGAAAAAATACGGCACTTAAAATCTCTGTTGATAAAGGAAATGAAGCGGACAAGAGATCCCATTCAGAATGAATTTGTAAATGGTTTTATGGGAAAATGATAGCTTCTTTTCCAAAAGACATATAACGGGTGAAGACCAAAAAGTAACAATACTCAAAAAGATAAATATGACAAGGTATTACTGCATTCCACCCATTTTTGGGATTTTCCTGAGTTGCTTAGTATTGGTAGGCTGTACACAAAAGCAAGAAGATCCCAGACCCAATATCTTGTTTATCATGACTGACGACCACACCCAAAAGGCGCTCTATGCCTATGGTCTCGGGCTTTTGGATACTGTTTATTTTCCAAATATGCACCGCTTGGCTGTTGAAGGTGCACTTTTTAAGAACAGCTTTGTCACCAATTCCATTTGTGCTCCAAGCAGGGCTGTACTGCTTACAGGTAAATACAGCCATCTCAACGGTAAAACAGATAATGTGGCACCCTTCGACTGGGGTCAGCCTAGCTATCCAAAACTGTTGCAGGCCAGTGGTTATCAGACAGCACTTATTGGAAAGATTCACCTGGATGGGAAGCCTCAAGGCTATGATTATTCCCTTACATTGCCCGGTCAGGGAAATTATTATAACCCAGAATTCATCAAAAATGGAGAGGAGGAAGTGAAGTTCGAAGGTCACTGTGAAGCTTTAATTCCGCAGTTTGTAATGGATTGGTTGGAAAATGATTGGGACAGGAGTAAACCATTTGCAATTAATTACCATACCAAGGCCCCCCACCGAAATTGGATGCCTGAGGAGAAAAACCTTGGACTTTATGAAGACAAGGAGTTTGATTTTCCATCTAATTTTTTTGATGATTATCAAGGGAGGGGGACCGCAGCCCGTGAACAGGAAATGGAGATAGTCAACGACATGTACTGGGGATGGGATATGAAGTTTGAGAAAAACCCATTTACAGGAGAAGAAAGCCGTCTGCCAGCGCCTTTTAAAAGAATGAGCGAAGCCCAAATGGCGGCCTGGAACAAAGCGTATGGCCCGGGAAACAAGATTTTCATTAACAAGGTCCCACCATTGGAACAAAACCTGAAAGAAATGCCGAGTGGGGAGGACCTT
>DATIAI010000481.1:0-5558 GCA_035458065.1 Algoriphagus sp.
CAAGCCCTTTTTGATGCCAATCATGGAAGATGCGCTGGCGGCAAAAGCGGCCTCTCCATCTTCAGACTCTGGCAAATTTTCAAGTGACTTCCAGGTTTTACCCCCATCCATTGTCTCTAAGATCATCCAAAGTCCATTCACCGGATCACCGATTACAAACCCCCGGTTTTTATCCAAAAAAGTAATCCCATCAAAAAAAGCTTCCGGAACTTCCTGGTGGACTTTTTCCCAAGATTTACCTCCATCACCTGTCCGGTAAATCACAGCAGGTTGACCGGCTGATGCTACAATGGCATTATGTTCATCAAAGGCCTGGATTGATCGAAAATCGACAGTATCCAAACCCGCTATCACCCCGTGCTCCCAGGTTTCTCCTCCGTCGGTTGTCTTTAACCAAGTTCCTTCACTCCCACTAGCCCAACAAATTTGGTCTGAAACGGGTGAAAGCCCCCTTAGGGAGGCTTTCACAGGTGTATTCAACTCTTTCCACTGAGGTTTTTGAGCTGGAGCAAGGAATGCCCACGCTAATCCCAAAATCAAAAGAGCTAATCGTTTCATACAATATCTACTTTTCGGTAGGCCTCAATCAGTGCTTTTTCTCCCTCTACTCCAGGCAGCGCATTGCCATGTTCCATCCCCATCACTCCGGTAAATCCTTTGGAATTGATGTATTTGAACACATTTCCATAATGAATCTCTCCGGTCCCGGGTTCTTTGCGGCCAGGATTGTCTCCAATCTGAATATAGGCAATTTCACTCCAGGTTTTCTCCATAGTCGCAATCAGGTTGCCCTCATTGCGCTGCATGTGGTAAATGTCGTAAAGAATCTTGCAGCTTGGGCTATCCACAGCTTTACAGATCATGTAAGTCTGATCCGCATGGCGTAGGAAAAGATCCGGATTGTCGCTCAATGGTTCCAAAACCATCGTCAACCCGGCAGGCTCAAGAATCTCCGCTCCTCTTTTCAAAGCTTCGATTACATTTCCGGTCTGCACACCCATGGGGAGATTTCTCTCAAAATAGCCAGGAACGACAGTTGCCCATTTGGCACCGACACGCTTGGCCACCTCCACAGATTCACGGCAGGTTTTAAGGAAAACATCCAAAAACTCCTGCTTTCCAGTAGTCAAAGAAACTTTCCAGTTGTCGCCTCCATCAATCACAAATACCCCCATCCGCATTCCCAGATCATTCAAAGTTTTCCCGATCAATTCCTGATCAGCCACAGATCTTCTCAGCATTCCGTTATCTTCCAAAGAACGGAAACCCTGATCTGCCATAAATTTCAATTCCTCGACAAATCCCCCAGGAGCGGAATTTTTAAACATTCCGAAGTGTGGAGCAAAGTCCATTTTGAAGGTTGGTGCCGGAGCTTTTTCCCCTGCGAAAGCAGGAATACTCATGGCTCCAGCTGTACCTAATAAGGCACTTCCTAAGCCCATTCGCTTAATAAATCCTCTTCTCTGCATAGCTTATACGACTTTGGATTTACCTGGAATTGCATGCGGGTAGTAGCCATCTGGGCCTGGCATTAGCTTAGGATTTGCGTCCCAAGCCAAGGTCTCAGGAAACAGGTCAACCGATCCGTTCAATGCCTCATCCCAAGTCAGGACTTTTCCTGAATAGGTAGCATATCGGCCCATGATTGCAGTCATGGTGGATTTCGCGGCATTTTCTGCATCTGCAAATTTGTATTCCCCTTTGACCAAAGTAGCCCAAAGTTCATCATGCTCCGTTTGGTATGGATTGGGTTGGTTTTCCCTATCATGGGTATAGATTGGATTTCCTTTCCAATCGGTCATCACCCCGTGGTTTCCTGCGCTCAGGAATACTTTTCCTTTTGTTCCCTGGAAAGTCTCATCCACCCGGTTAGCGGCACCTGGAAAATGTCGGCATTCGGAGTGAATTACTGAACCATCCGCATAGGTATAGGTCAGCACATGGTGATCGAAAATTTCTCCGTGATCCTTTCCGGTACGAACTGCACGCCCGCCAGTTCCTTCGGCTTTCACAGGATAAGAGTTTTTAGCCCAGTTGGCAATGTCGATGTTGTGTACATGCTGCTCCACGATATGGTCACCACACAGCCAGTTGAAGTAATACCAGTTTCTCATTTGATATTCCATCTCGGTTTGCTCAGGCTTTCGCTCACGCACCCAAACACCGCCGTCATTCCAATATACTTGCCCACCTACGATTTCACCAAGATCTCCATTGTGGATCCTCTTCATGACTTCGCGGTAATTATTCTGGTAGTGACGCTGGAGACCAACGACCACATTTAGTTTTTTGGATTTGGCCACTTCAGCAGCTGCAAGGACTTTGCGGATACCGGCTGCGTCTGTTGCCATAGGCTTCTCTGCAAAAATCTGCTTGCCCTGATTTACCGCTTCGACAAAGTGTGACGGTCTGAAACCCGGAGGTGCTGCCAAGATCACAACGTCGGCTTCTTCCATGGCTTTTTTATAACCGTCAAATCCGACAAACCTTTTTTCTACAGGTACATCAACTTTATCTTTTCCGTATTTGTCAAAAATCGCTTTGTAGCTATTGTCCAATCGATCCTGGAAAGCATCAGCCATCGCTACCAATTTGATCGGATGGCCTGTTTCAAAAGCTTGGAAAACCGCGCCAGTACCTCGACCACCACAGCCGATCACCGCCAGTTTCAGTTCATTTGCAGGAGCGGCATAGGCTCCAGGCACCAAAAAAGAAGGCGCCAACATCCCTCCGGTCACCAGAGCGGAGGTTTTGAGAAAGTCCCTTCTCGAATTTTGATTTTTCATAGTTCAGCTATTTTAGGGTTAGTAATCAGCGATAGGGGCCTGGTTGTAATAGGCCTTAATTTCCTCCGGTGAAGGTGGATTGAGTGGTCTGACTATTCTCAGACCGATAAAAGGTGCTTCCGGAAACCACCATTGGCTCTTTGGAATCTGCGGATCGATCCGCTTCCAAGCAGGATCAGAAGTTTTGCGCACAGCCGACCCGATTTGATCTTCTGTTGTCTTGAAGCTGCCGCCTCTTACTACATGAGGATAAAGTTTGTCTGCAGGATTGAAAGGATTGTCCTTGCCTGACCTGCTGTAAAAATCGGCCTCATACAAATCCATGGTCCATTCCTGGACATTTCCATAGATATCATAAAGTCCCCATGGATTGGGTTGCTTTTTACCAACCGGTTGGGTTCCCCCTTGACTATTGGCAGCTGTCCAGGCATATTCATTTAACTTGGAAAGATTTTCCCCAAAGAAAAACCGGCCATTTGAACCGGCCCGTGCGGCATATTCCCATTCAGCTTCGGTAGGAATGCGATAGAAAATCCCAGTTTTAAGATAAAGCCAATGGCAATACTGGAGCGCCCCGTATTGGGTCATTCCAACAGCCGGTTTTCCTTCTTTTCCCATCCCGAAAGTCATATCCAAATAAGGCAAACTCGGGCGGGTCAATCCATCGACACGCTCTTCCAAGCCGCCTTCCGTCATGGATTCTTCGTAGTGTTTGTCCAAGAACAGCTCAAAAGCATCCCAAGTCACTTCGTGGATTCCCATCCAAAAAGCATCGACTTTCACTTCGTGTGCAGGGTTTTGATCCGGAAATTTCGGGTCATTCGAACCCATTTGGAATGTGCCGGCAGGAATCGGAGTCAGGTCAAATGTTACTTCTGTGCCGGGGATTTTTTGCGTATAGGCTTCAAATACGTCACTTTCATTCAACTGAAAGCTTGTGAGAATTAAGCCGGATGCCGCTAGGTACTTTTTCATGGTTAAACTGGGGGCAATTCAAATTTTAAGTTACTTTATTCTATTTCTATTGACTTGAATCTTTTGATAAATGGCGCTTCAGGACATGAATTCCTTCGTCCTTGGTGTAGAAAAGCAAATATTCTCCAAGAACTTCTATTTTTCTCATCTCACCCTTGATTGATACTCCGGATTGAACAGAAGGGAGTGTTGAAAAGCCTCCTTTACCATCTCCCAAGAGAACGGCGCCATGATTGGCATCATATCTTCCAAACTTCAATTTTGTGTCAAAAAGATTTCCGCCAAAAACCAAATCCGGATTTCCATCACCATTCAAATCAGTAGAAGCCGCTGCAAAAACCGGAGAGAACTGCGCCTCTATCGGAAGAGGTTTGGTTTGAAATTTTCCGTTTTGGCCCAAAACAAAATAGCTTGTTTCCAAACGGTTGACAAATATGGATCGGGTATCTTTTCGCTCTTCAGGGGTAAAAAGGTTATCCATTTTCACTTCCGAAAAGCTCTTGAAATCCAGGTATCTTTTTTTCAAAAACAAGACTTGTCCAAGTACCTCATCACGACTTGGCGATGGATACTTTTCACCTTGAATGTAATAGCTCAAAATCGCATCGGTAGAGCCATTGGAGTCAAAATCCTTGTAGAGCAATTCCATAGGCTGGGTATCACTTGCAAATAACTGAGAGTTTTTGCCATGATTCCCGATGAAAAGCTCAGGCTTTCCATCTTTATCCCAATCCCCGATCAGCAAATCAGACCAGAATCCTACCTGCTGTGTTTCGAAATATTCAGAAGTCACATTTTGCCAGGAATTCGACGATTTGGAAAAAACAGTAACCGGCATTGCATCTCCAACAAGGATCAGTTCAGATTGACCATCTCCATTCAAATCCGCCAAACCGGAATCTGTGACCATGCCCAGATTTTTGAAATCCGGTGCCAATGCAGCGGTCTGGTCTGTAAAATTTCCTTTACCATCACCTATCCAAATCCGGGCACCAGGTGAAGTGGGATACTGACCCGGAATCACACGGCCTCCGACAAAAAGGTCTGAAAATCCGTCTCCGTTGAAATCGATCACCAAAACGGATCCTGTTGGAAAAGAGTCCTTTGGAAGGGAATTAGGTGAAAGGCTAAACTTGCCTTTACCGTCATTTAAATACAATCTATCCTGCAATTCAGCATCACCCATATTGAATTGGTGCATGCCCCCACTTGCGACCAGAAGATCAGTAAATCCGTCGCCGTTGGCATCAAAACTTACAGCATCTGAATCTTCAGCCTGAGAAGCAGCAACAAAAGCCGTAGAATCCGGTTTCCCGAATTGTCCATTGCTTTGACCAAAGAATAATCTTCCGCTCATACCTGCACCTCCACCCAGAAATACATCTGGATTTCCGTCTCCATTGAAGTCCTCTACCAGCATAGCTTTCCCGTTTCCGGAAATCTCAAAACTCAAAAGCGGCTGACGCTTGAAATCATTTACCTCATTTGCTTTAGGAGAAGCAATTTTCCCGGCTGAAATCAAGAGCGTTTCAGTTTTACCTGACTTTGATGGTGCTTTTTTGCCAGCTTCGGATTGAGAAATTACAAGCGTTTGGTTAGCCGCTACTTCCTTAATCATCGATACTTTTCCTCCCGGCCAATTCACCTGTACTGAGTCGACTCTTGAACTTTCACCTAAACCA
Organism: Algoriphagus sp.; assembly: GCA_035458065.1. Taxonomy (GTDB): domain Bacteria; phylum Bacteroidota; class Bacteroidia; order Cytophagales; family Cyclobacteriaceae; genus Algoriphagus. The sequence continues at coordinate 5,444 of DATIAI010000481.1, forward strand.
AAAACCAAAACCGGAGAAACAGAAGACTGAAACCCACGATAGAGATTTTGCTCCTGAATTTGAATTTTCCCTTCGGAAAAAACCTTCACCATTGCGCCTTGTCCCAGAGTATTTT
>DATIAI010000482.1:0-4495 GCA_035458065.1 Algoriphagus sp.
ATCCCGATTCCAGCCAGGAGTCCCAAATTATCAAAGTATTTTTCTGAGTCACCCTCATACGAGGCGCCAATATTCGAATACATCAGCGTAATATCACCTTGTTTTTTTCCAACAGGTCTTGCGCTCATAAATTCCGAGGAAAATTGAGCAAATGCAGTTTGTTTTCCCACAATGATCACTAGCAGGAAAATCAAGATTGGTGTGCTAAAAATAGTTTTCATTTGATTGACGTCAGAGTTTAGAGTGCTGACTCCGCACTGTTTTGTTAGATAAAAAGGAGGAAGGGATTTTTTTGATTTTTCATTTCTGCAGTGAGTTAAAAAGAAAGAAGAGAGCATTCCCCTGAGGAAAGTCGAAGCAGAAATCGATTTTTTGATATTCCATTTAAAAAGCGCTTTGCTATTCGAGGTTTATCAAATTCCGCTAAAGCGGACTGAGGGATTTTAAAAAATTGCGTATTATGAGAATAGTATTCAGGAACGAAGAATTAGTTGAATCAAAAAGTATTTGATTTTATCGCTTTTGGTAAGATTTCGGAGAGAATGGATTTAAAATTCCGGTGTACTCAAGCCCTAAAATCTCGACTGTTTCATATTGCTTCCCAAAGAATAACTTTCTAGCTTTAGTTGTTTGTGAAACTTACATTTAGCTACAAACCTGTTAGTTAAGATCATTTTTAATTGGCTGGCAGGTGCATCGTCTATCCACCCTTTTTAAAATCTTTTACACCATGTCAACTTTCAAAATCAGACTAAGAGGTCAGGAGCTTCCCAAAGAAATTTCCCAAGCCGAAGACCAGGCAATGGGATATTACAATGTGGCGAGGACATTTACAGTTGAAAATTCTACCCGAAGCGATGTACCCGAACAACTATTGGAGCTCAATGACGGGGAGATATTAGAGCTTGATTTTGAAGACAATTCCTTTTGGTTGGGGGATGCGGATTCCGTCAGGCAGATTTTTTCCAAGGAGCTCAAGCGCAGCGGTGATAATGAGGAAATTTATCTTTCAGGCAACATTGAATCCGACGAGCAAGACCGCAGTCTGGTCCAAAAAGTTGCCATAAAAGCCGCAAAGATTTTTGTAAAAAACCAAGTTATCCGTCCTGGAATTCGGCAACTCGCCACCAAAGCAGAAAATTCAGGTTTGGAGTTTGGAGGAAAATCATTTGAAAATGAAGGCCCTGCGGTTGTCCTGAGTGTCGGAGAGAATTTTGAATTGGGGATTGCGGATTTCTCTAAAGTTGATCTCAATAAAAAATCCTTGTTTTTTATTCATGGTACCGGCTCTTCCACCTTAGGCTCTTTTGCAGAAATGAAGGGAACTGACGAATGGAAAGACTTGGTCGAGGCCTATGGGAAAAACAATATCCTGGCTCTTCAGCACCGAACCCTGACCTGTAGTCCTTTGGAAAATGTCCTGGCGGGATTAGAATCCTTGCCCAATGGAATTACCCTGGATCTTGTGACCCATTCGCGGGGAGGATTGGTAGGGGATTTGTTTGCCAGATTTGCTTCTCATCCTGAGGGATTTGGGGAGGAGGAAAAGAAGGTTTTGGAGAAAAGTGAGCGGGATGGCGATCTGCAAACCATCGGTAAGATCGCTGATTTGCTCAAAAGCAAATCCATAAAGGTCGATCGGGTGGTCCGTGTGGCTTGCCCAGCTAATGGTACCACCCTGGCGTCCAAGCGTCTTGACATGTTTCTCAATGTGACCATCAATCTTTTGGGTTCTGCCATCGGAAGTTTTACCAATCCGGTCTTCGTTACCTTGAAAGAGTTGGTTTTGACTGCAATAGAAACCAAAGACGATGTTTCAGTTCTTCCCGGATTGGAGTCCATGAACCCTGAATCTCCATTTATCAAGGTTTTGAATTTTCAGGGAACAAAGCTTGAAATCGATTCAAAACTGATAGTCATCGCCGGAAGCAGTGAGCTGAGCATCTCATTCAAAAGCTTGGTGGTGTTGGTGGGCAAGTTCTTTTTCAGGGGAAAAAATGACTTGGTGGTAGATACCGCCAGTATGGAATTTGGAGCCAAAAGAGTGGCGGGCAATGTGTTTCTCTATATGGAAGAAACCGGTCAGATAGATCACATTAAATATTTCAAAACCCAAAAAGTCCGAAAAACAATCCAATCCGGTCTGCTCGGAAAGCCCGAGGAATTTGCCGGAAAATCCAGAACAGATGGAATAACCTTCCTTAGAGGTGGCGAAAGAGGAGGTTTAGTACTCGAAGGGGGCAGCTATTCCGGTACGGAGATCAGCGGAAAAAGGCCGATTTTGATTTTACTGCCCGGTATTATGGGTTCCAACCTGAGAGATCCAAAGGATGTACTTTGGATTAACTATGGGAGATTTTTACTCGGAGAATTGAAGCAACTCCGACCCAAAGAAGGGGATGGCATCGGTGCAGATTCTTTGATCAAAACTTCCTACAAAAACCTGGGAGACTATCTGAGCAAGAATTATGATGTTTTGGCCTTTCCTTTCGACTGGAGACTGGGGATGGAGGGAAATGCAAATCTCCTCAATCAAAAAATTAAGGAACTCCTGAAAACCGGCCAAACGATCAAAATGGTGGGGCATAGTATGGGAGGAGTACTTATTCGGGATTTTATCCTCTATCATTCTGACACCTACCAGCAGCTGAATTCCCTTTCCGGATTTAAAATTCTATTTCTGGGTTCGCCTTTGGGAGGTTCATACAGGATTCCCTACGTGCTATTTGGCAAAGACGGAATCATCAAGCTTTTGGCAAAAATCGATATCCTCAATTCTCCTAAGGATTTGATGAGCGTGTTTGTCAATTTCCCCGGAATCCTTGCCCTGCTGCCCATCAATAAATCCGGAAAACATGATTTTTCTGATAGGAATTTTTGGGAAAAGCTTCGCAAAGCTTCAGGAGACGACTCTTGGCCTATTCCAAATGAAAGTGATCTAAAAGCTTTTGGAAAATATCAGAAGCTGATTTTGGAAAAGGAGGGCACAATCAATTTTGAAAACATCTATTACATCGCCGGACAAAGCAGAAAGAAAAAATCAACGGTTTCGGATCTCGAAATCAAAGATGGAAAGCTGTTTTTTTATGCCACCAACCAAGGCGATGAAAGTGTGACTTGGGATAGTGGGATTCCAAGAGCCCTTTTGGATGCCAATCATCTCTACTATGCCAACGTTACCCATGGGGCACTTTCAGCAGAAAAGAAGATTTTCGGAGCGATAGAGGATATATTGAGTCAAGGCAAAACCGGGCGCTTACAAAACGCCTTGCCGAAGGGCAGAGGAGATGAACAAAGTTTTGTAGCCAAAGAAGAAGAAATTTTTGACCTCAGCGAGGAAAATACCATTAAAACCATCCTTGGACTTGGAGAAGATGGAGAAGATCGGGATCATGAAACTCCAATTCAGGTAAAAGTTTGTCATGGCGATTTGACCTATGCGGATTATCCTGTTGTTGCGGGGCATTTCCAATTCGATGCAATTTTGACTACCGAAAAGGTAATCGACCGCAAGCTGGAGGGCGAACTTTCAAGATTGCTGAGTCTGGGTTTATACCCCGGCAAGGTCGGGACACATCAAATCGTTTTGACAAAGGATATCACAACTACGGATAAGCGCTTTAAGGGCACTGTGGTGGTTGGGATGGGAGTTCCGGGAGAACTGACACCCTACCAGCTGATGGTGACTGTTTCAAAAGGAGTGGCACGCTACCTGACCATCCGAAATATCCGGGAGAATGATGAAGTAAAAGTTGAAAAGGATGAAAATGGTGTAGTTAAGCCAAAAGAAATTTTGGGGATCTCCATCATTGCTTTGGCCACTTCTTATGGTGGATTTTCCAGTGATACCTCCATCAGATCCATTATTCTGGGTATTCAGGAAGCAAATAGGAACATTCGCAAAACCTATAACAACGAAGTAAAAGTCATAGAGGAAATTGAGATCATCGAACTTTACCACGATCGGGCCCTTGGGATTTTGAGAACTGTCAAAAACCTGGAGCAGGATGAAAGCAAGGAGTTCAACATCAGTATTCCAAATCTTTGTCTGGGTCAGAAAATCGGCAGATTATCCCGAATCCCCTATGATAATACTTCCGATTGGTGGACTAGGATCAAGGTCACGGAGGAGAAAACAGACGACGAATTCAAGACCGGCTTTGGCAGGAAAATCAAGATGGCCATGGCTACCACAGGAGCCAGCGAAAATGAAGTTCCACTTCTGACCAATGTGAGAAATATCGAAAGCTTGCTGGAAGGCATGACGCTGAAAAACCAGTATGAGCCATAAATAGCCAAAACCATGTTTGAGCTCCTGATTCCTTTCGAATTTAAAGAGGATCTCAAACGACAAAATAACATCACTTGGGTCCTGGATAAGCGCACTGCAAATTTCCCTTGGGAAATGCTCCAGGAGGATTTAAATGGACTTCCGCTTTGCATCCATTCGGGCATGGTGAGGCAACTGGCCACGACCAACTTCCGAAAACATGCC
>DATIAI010000483.1:0-8000 GCA_035458065.1 Algoriphagus sp.
CCGTCAACGACCCGAAAATTACGGCAGGTGACCCCTACCCTTTTCAGGGAGAAAGCAACCCACATTTGGAATTACTGAAGAAAAATCAATGTGTTATTGCGGCCTTGAATCCGGAGGAAATAAACTCTTCAGTAGATGAAAAATTCCTGAATGACTTCCAAAGCGGTACCACTTCGGTGGAAACTGCCGATGCCGAAGGTTGGGTGGTTTCGGTGACGCCAAGCGGAGGCTGGATTCCGGCTGTGATCGCAGGCAATACCGGAGTGGGACTCTCTCAACGCATGCAGAGTTTTGTCTTGGATGAAAATCTAAATCCCTTCAACCTACCCGAACCGGGAAAAAGACCCCGTGTCACGCTCACTCCAAGCATGGCGCTAAAAGACGGCAAACCACTTCTGGCCTTTGCAGTCCAGGGAGGTGACTCACAGGATCAAAACCTATTGCAATTCTTCCTCAATATGACCGAGTTTGACATGAATGTGCAGGAAGCTGTAGAGGCGGCCAACTTCAATTCCTATCAGATGCAAAGCAGCTTTGGAGATCACGAGATCAAACCCGGCGCGATTACCCTGCGACAGGATACCCCCGACTGGATCAGAAGAGACCTGCTCAAGCGAGGCTATGTGATGGACTTTTGGACCAAAACCTCCGGTCCTATCACCGCCATCTGGCTAGACTGGAAGCACGGCACCCTCTGGGGTGGAGCGAGTAATTATGGGGATGATTACGGGATTGCTTGGTAAAAGGAGATTAGTGATTAGGAGATTGGAGATTGAGAGATTAGACCTTTCGAGGGTCTCAGGGTAGGAATTAGGGATTAAGAGAAAGGAATTAGCGAAAGCTTGTTCCTTTTTTTTGATTAGAGGCTGGTGGGAAGAGGCAGGTCGGGAATTGCAATCCCGACTTACTATCTAAGGAATTTGTAATTCCACTTGCTAAAAAAAGTAGCGTCAGAGATCGAAGTTCTCAAGCCGCAATTCCGAATAATTCCTAAGTAAACCAGAGTAGCTTGGTCTATGCTTTAGTAGGATTCTTTGAAAGTGATTTTGTAACTTTTATATCAAACCAAGATAAAAATCCCGACCTGGTAATCCTGGTAATCCAAAAGGTTTTGCCTTGATATTAAGCCCATATCTACCTTCAAATTTCTTTTCAAATGATAACAAATTCCAATCTCCACTATTTCCTAATCAAAGGAATTATTGAAAATGGTTTCTCTCCTAGCATTGAAGAATTGGCGGAAACATTGAAAGCCGATAAAGAAGAGGTAATCAAAAAACTTTATGACTTACAGGAATATCATGGAGTTGTGCTTCATCCAAACCAACCCAAGGTTTGGGTAATTCATCCTTTCTCTTTAGCACCAACAAACTTTTATGTAAAAACAAAAAAAGGAGAATGGTGGGGAAACTGTGCTTGGTGCTCTTTGGGTGTTGCGGCGCTATTGAATGATGACGTAAAAATTACCACCAGAATAGGAGGAGAAACTAAGCAAATTGAAATCAACATACTTAATGGAGAGATTCAGGAGAAAAACTACTATATCCATTTCCCTATCCCGATGAAAAATGCCTGGGACAATGTAATCTATACCTGTAGCAATATGTTGGTTTTTGAAAATGACGAACAAGTGAATATTTGGTCCAAAAAACATAATATCCCCAAAGGAGATATTCAGCCTATTGAGAAAATATGGAATTTTTCAAAAAGATGGTATGGAAATCACCTCAATCCCGAATGGACAAAATGGACCATGGAGGATGCCAAACAGATTTTCAAAGAATTTGACCTGACAGATAAGATTTGGAATTTGGGTGATTCAAAGGAGAGGTTTTAAGTTCTAAAGACCCACGAAACCAAAAAGGAGCAATTTGAGGTTCAACATTTCTACCCCCTCCTCGGCGTAGTCTATCGCATTTATGCTTTGAGGTTCCGTCGACGACAAGTGTAGATTGTACCTACACCTTTCTATTTTTTGGAATTTGAAATTCCAATTCCAAAAAGTTCAACCCCATTCGGGGTTGTCGACCACGTTCTTGATTTCCATTTTCCCTAGGTTGCACCTAGGGCTATTCAAAAGTTCGACCACTTCGTGGTCATTATTAACAATAATCGATAATTCAATTTCCGACTCCGAAAGGAGTCCAACTTCTCAATAGCCGCGGGTGTAACCCGTGGAAAAAGCGATCAACATAAGATTCCCGCGACCCCGAAGGGTTTCGAACTTTTATTAGAGGTACCTTGGAATCCGCAAGTTAAATCGGGGGCAATTTTGAGGTTCAATAATTCTATTTAAATAATCCTGAAGAAATTTTGAATAGCTTAATTCCGGTTTCTCACCTCCTCCCACTCCTCAACAAACTATCGATCCTTCTCCAATCTCCGGCCAAGGCTTCATCGATCAATTGGTTCCAATTCTCTTGTTCGGCGGTATTGATGCCGTTTTTAGTTTGATTTTCATAAAATTCCTGCAGGCGGTTCATTTCCCGATAGGCATCCAGATAGGCTTCATTGATTCGGGCCTGATAAAAATCCAGATCCAAATCCATGGTTTCCAGCCTGTGGATCAGTCGGTCCGCCACAATCCTAACCACGTCAAAATGCCGCTGTTCATGGTTTAGGCCATAGTCACTCGGATTTTTGACCCAGGATTGATAAGGCAACATATAAACGCTGATTTCCAGCGACTGCACCACCGAACCGGAATCCATCTGGGAAATTCCCTGGACAGAAAAACTGGTGAAAATCGTCGCGTTATTCTTGCTGATTGCACTGGGCCGATCTTTGAAATCCTCCCAAACCAAAGGCCTTGCGGAATCATAATAAACTTTATCTCCGGTAGAATTCTGGTTTTGGTCGAGGATTTCCAAACGGAAGGCTTTGGCCAAAGCCCGATTTTTCAGGTTTTGGGAATTGTACCAGGTATCAAAGTACACCAAGCTGTTTTGAAACAACTTATTGACCACCTCTTCCACCTTATCCATGCGGAAGCCGGAACGTCGATATTGAGTCTCTCCCAAATAATCCAGCAGGTGTTCGGGTTCATAGCTACCCTTCAAAAAGAACCCAATCCCCAATTGGACTTCTCCTTCATAAAGCTTTTCCTCTTCATCGTAAATTTCTTCCAACTCCATCTCAAAAATCCTAACCTGAATTTCCTGGGCGGAATCCCTTGGATTTAGATTTTGCAGGTAAAACCGGGTGGCCAATTGATCCAGATTCTCTTTGAAAGTCACTGGTAGTTTGTGGCCTCCACGCTCGAATACTTCACCAATACTGGCTTTTTGAATCCTGTGGTCCAGGACCTCAATTATTTGGTATTCAGTATCTTTCGGTGTTTCATTTCCCCAATTGAGGTCAAGCACAACCTTTTGTGCAAAAGTTTTTTCCGCGGAAAAAAAGGCAATGAAGCAGAATACGAGCAGGGTTCTCACAAAAGGAATATAGGGCAAATTTCTATAAGGTTCCAGTTTACAAGAATCAGGCTCGTAGTTCAGTCCGGATGATCAGTTGAAGTGTTCAGTCTCAGCTTTCAGATTTCAAATTTCTGACTTTAGACTTCAAGTCTCTGCCTAGCCCTGCTACACTCTCTTCGAATACACATTTCCAAAGCGATCCTTTGCTTCCACCACCAAATTGTCTTTTGACTCGGGTTTAAAGAAGAACATGTGATCATTCAACTGCGGCTCGACCCAGCTTCTTCTGGAAGGTAAATTCGGTCCGGTGTGCAGTTCCACACTCCATGGATCGACGGCGACTTTTTTCTCAGGAGATCCCTTCTTAATCCCGTTTTCATACCAGCTGATCTCCCAAGCGGGATCGTAATTCCAGCAATTGAGAGACATTTGATCGGGGAAGTCTTGGTGATAGCCTTGCTGATAAACCCGGAATTGTTCATTGATATCCAGTCCTGTGCCTTTGTATTTCCATCTCAGTTCAGAACCTTTGGCTTCATAGACCGCATAGCCATTGGGGGTTCCGTCATGACAGATCGGCCCGGACCACCATGCTCCGCAGACGGTCCCGTGGCAGTGCTCATACACATGGCCGCTGATCATGTTGTCATTGAAGTGGGTATGCCCAGAGAGAATATGGCCTTGGTACCCTTCTAACATTCGGTACAAATGCTCCCTGTTGCTGACCGTTCCGCCCAAAGTATCCCTCTCCGGATATCGGGTGACAGCCCCGGTGATCGTCGGGATGTGCAGGGAAATCACGACAGTTTTACCTTTCTCCACTAATTTCAGATCCTGTTCCAGCCAAGCCAGCTGCTCCTCGGGAATGTGACCGATGTATTTGGTACCGGCCCCTGTCCTTCCGAGGTAAAAAACATCATCCAAAACCACATAGTGAACCTCCCCCCGATTCCAAGAATAGTAGGTTGGCCCAAAATGTCCTTTAAATGTACCAGTAGTGGTAGCATCCGAACGACCTCCAAAATCCAAATCATGGTTGCCCACCACCTGGAAGAAAGGAATATTGTACATCTGCACCGACTGGTTGTATTCCTTAAACAATTCCAGTTTGTCATAGACTAAATCCCCACATCCGATACCAAACAAATTCGGATCGTTGAGTGCCGCGATGGTCGTTTGGACGTCCGGGGCCGCCACGGTCAAAAGCTGCCCGGCATCGTATTCATCCTGAATTTGGGTATCCGAAAGCAACAGAAAATGGTGATTTGCATCCGAACTGGCAGATTTTTTCAACTCGAAGTTTAGGGTTTGTTCAGCTTTGCTTGGGTCTATTCTTTGAAAAAAAGAAGCGGAACCGTTAGCCTGTTTCATGATTTCATAACCTGCTGGCAGGGAAACAAAAACTAAGTCCCGGTCTGAACCTGAAATCAGCTCAAATTCTCCGTTGGAGTTGGTTTGGGCGACCATCCGGCCATCGGATACTGCAACCCGGGCAAGACCTATGCCTGCCGAACTCACTTTGCCTCTGATTCGGATCGGGTTAAAAAGCGAAGGCAAATTGGAAACCGGAAACTCCTTTTGGATCTCTGCCAAGACGGAATCTCCCATTCCAAGCCAAGCGACCGAGGTAAGTCCCAGGCTTTTGATAAAATCTCTTCTTTTGAACATAGGTTGGTTTTTGATTATTGGTTAATGGTTTTCTCAAAGTTGGGAAGTGATCCGGGATCTAAAAGTCAAATCATAAAAGTTCTCAATTTCTTAATCCCGAAAGTCAAAGAAATTGAATTTTCGCTTTTTGATATTAAGAAGATTTATTTAGAAATTATATCAGTTTACGACCTGAAGTTCAGACGATAGTGTCTTGGCTGTCGCATTTTTCTACAGGTGCTTTTAAATCGATAAGTCTCACATTTTTACCCAAAACCATGAAACGTAAATTCTCAGATCTGCACTGCCACAACCACATGCGGGCACATTTTCATATGCAGGAAAAAGAAAAAAAATTCAAAAGAAAGGAAGAATTCAGCCCTTGGACCGTCATCGCCTCCAACTCCAGAAATGAGGAGAAAGGTAAAATGGGAGCCAGCTACAGCCAGATAGATCTGGTCAAATGCTGGAATTCCAACCTTCGACTCACCTTTAATTCCTTATACCCTCTTGAGCGGGAATTTGTAGTGGGAATGGACCCCAGCATCAAGGAGGACAAATGGTATAATTTTGTAGCCAGAGGAGTTTTGGGGCATTCGGGATTGAAAAGGGACTTGTTGCAAACCGTTTATATGAAAATCCCTGACAAGGTGGTGGACTATTTTCAATCCCCTGCCTATGACTATTGGGAATCCCTGAACCGTGAAAAGGACTTTGTCATCCTAGATTCGGGAAAAAGAATCAAGAAAAATGAAATCCATGTCCCCATGGCACTCTTTGGGGATAAAAAAGCCGCCGAAAAACGCGCTAAGGAAGATCCTGACAGCTATGTGGCCAAAAATGCCTGCTACCGGATCCCAAAAACCAACCTGGAATTGCTACAATCACTCGCGGATGACAGCGAAATCACGATGATTATCACTATCGAAGGGGCTCATTCAATTGGAACTGCCCCTCCGAAAACGGTCCAGGATATCTCCGATCGGATCAAATTCATCAAGGAAATGTGGGAGGTTCCGGTGTTTTTCATCACGTTTTCCCACCACTTCGACAATCATCTTTGCGGTCATGCACATTCAATTCCCGGAATAGGCAAGATTTTGATGAAACAGAAAAAACACATGAATGCAGGTTTTCAAAGAAATGGCCCTAGGATTATTCGTGAAACCTTAGGACTGAATTCCAATTTGGATCGGGATCCTTCGCTTGGTTACAGGATTCTTATCGATGTGAAGCACATGGCTGCAAAGTCGCGCCAAGAATACTATAAGCTGATCAATACTTGCCTGGAGAAACGGGATAGAATTCCTGTGATTGCTTCACACTGCGGGTATTCCGGGGTAAAAACATTACAGGATCATATTGATTGCGAAAATAAGGAGGAAGATGACTTCTGTGATCAATCCGGAAAATTCAATGCCTGGAACATCAACATGTGCGATGAAGATATCGAGATGATTGTCAAAACAAGGGGAATGTTTGGGATTTCATTCGACCAGAGGATTTTAGGCTTGACCAAGGAGGACATCAAAAAAGACGAAACCCGAAATCCCAAGCGAAACGGAATTCAACTGATCTGGGAAAATATCGAAGGAATTATCAAAAGCGCCTATTCCAATCCCAATCTCAACGAGTTGGAAAAACCTCAAGTCTGGAAATGCATTACGATCGGGACAGATTTCGAAGGACTGATCGATCCGGTGGATCCTTATCCCACTGCATTGAAATACGAACAAATGGCAAACAACCTTGTCTTTGAAATCAATGAAGCACGCCAAAAGCCCGGTGCCAGCCATTTGGCGCATTTTAAATCCAGGGAAGATGTATCAAAATGGGTAGATGACTTTTGCTACTACAATGCAGAGGCTTTTGTAAAAGAGAATTATCCGGTGTAATGTGATATCAAATGCAAGATTTAAGGCGCAAGATTCTAGACCGTCTAGGGTCTTGCGCCTTTGATGTCAGATTTTAGAGAAATGAAACGTAAAATTTTTCACCTCTACATTACCAGTCCATTCTTTAAAATACTTCTATCGGAATAGCTTCCCGAGTTACATTTCCTGCTGTATCTTCTGCCCAAATGACCAAACTTAAGCTTGACTGGCCGGCTGGAACTATTATTGAATTCTGATCAACAAAAGCTCTCAAGTCAAAAGCTAGAGTCTCCGTCAGTGTTTCACCATTCAGGTTTCGCCAAAAAGACTCTCCTATCATTATTTCTGCAATATTTCCCTCTTTATCAAGGTTTCCTTCATTAGTCAATCTCAACCAAACAAATTTCAATGGAGTTGCCAAAGGATCATTTGTGACCTTTATTTCACCGACCAAATTAAGTTTCTGACCAGCAGTTGCCTCCAGTTTTCCATTAGGCTTTTTCACCAAAGAAATGGCTGGGGCATAAGGACGCTGGATGTAAAAAGTTGTGTGGTAGTTTGAACCATCAGCAAATCCTGTTTGATTTCCCTCAAGATCTGTCGCTGAAATGGTGATGTGGTATGGGCCAGCCAAGAGATTCCCTAGGACAGCTGAATTGGCACCTTCCCAGGCGATCTCATGAGAATCGATGCTCACCTCCTGCGCTCCTGCCGGGATAACCAAATTGGAATTGGAAGAGGTGCTACTGAAAATCCGTTTCACATTCAACCGCTCAAAAGAATTACTCAAGCGTGCATGAGAATGACCATCAAAACCTCCATGCACATCCAATAAAATTTCCTTAACACCAGAAGGATCTGAGATACTAAATTGTACTTCTATCGATTGATTTGTCGGGATCACCATCATTCCTGGATAAGGTTGGATTTGTTGCCCTTTTACCAAAGAAGAAATCACAGGCGGGGCAAGATCTTTGGGGTTTTCAGAGTCCCCGCAGGAGGTGAGCAAAAAACCTGAGAGGATAATTAGCCAAAAGAATGAGTTATTTTTCATAGGATTCGG
>DATIAI010000484.1:0-17531 GCA_035458065.1 Algoriphagus sp.
TAAAAGGTACCCTTCATTGGGTTTCTATTGCCCATGCCATTAAAGCAGAAGTCCGTGAATACGACAGACTTTTTCTGGATGAGGCTCCTGATTCACATGAGGAAAAGAGTTTCATGGAATTCTTGAATCCAAACTCATTAAAGGTTATTGAGGAGGCCTATCTCGAGCCATTCTTGGCGAAGGCTACTTTGAACGACAAATTCCAATTCCAGCGATTGGGGTACTTCACTTTGGATCAGGATTCTGCAGAAGGAAAATTGGTGTTCAACAAAACTGTTGGCCTGAAAGATACTTGGGCTAAGCAAAACACTGAAACTCCTGCACAAAATCAACCCAAGCCACAATCGCCAGCTCAACCTCAAAGCCAAAAATCCGCTTTGAATGAGATTCAGCAAATAGGGAAAAAGCTAACAAACCTCTCTGGCGATAAGCTTGAAACCGCTATGAACTCTATTAAGGAATTTGCGGAGGAAGTGAGCTATGAGGAAATAGAGCCGCTTTTCAATACTGCTGCGAAGAAAACAGGAACCCGTATCGGAGTATTGTTAGCCTTGGGTGTATTATTGAAAAAAGGCCAAACTAAGAATCAATCGATTTTGGATTTTATTGATTCATGTAAAAATGATGAAAATGAAATTTTGAAATCAGAAGCTTTAAAGCTTTCCTAAATTAAAAGACCTGTCAGTATTTCGAAACCTGACAGGTCTTATTCTTTAAACATTAAGGGAGTTTAGATAATTAAGAGATTTTCTAATAACTATTTCTGTAGCTTTCAATTATTTAGACCAGTACCAGTGAAATCAAAAAGCTTAATGCCCTTAATTTCCTCAATGTTTAAAAATTAAAAAAAACGTCACTGCATGACACAGTGGCGTTTTTTTATGGATTCAATTTTCAATTAAGCTCTACGAATTTCCAGCTTGATATCAGAGAATTCTTTTTGCTCAATGAAAGGCTGACTTCTTAGCCTTCTCCCTGTAGCTGAGAAAATTGCGTTTGCAATCGCTCCACCGGTTGGAGGTAATGCCGGCTCACCCAATCCAGTCGGATCAAAACCAGTATCTAAGAAATGGGTGTCGATTTCCGGAACTTCGGTCATTCGGATCAATCGATAAGAGTCAAAATTCTTCTGCTTTGGAACGCCGTTTTCAAAGGTCAGATTTCCATACATCGCATGTCCCATGCCATCTACAATTCCACCTCTGACTTGGTGGTTAGCACCGATTGGGTTGACGACCATTCCGCAATCAGTCACTGCTGTTACTTTTTTAAGGACTGGAGTTCCTCCCTCCATGGCAATGTCTGCAACTTGGGCCACGTAGGATCTATGAGAGAAATAAACACTGAAACCCTGCTTCACATTAGGATCTTTACCCCAATTGGACTTTTCAGCAGCAGCTTTCACCACGCCGATCATTCGATCGACATCGTATCCTAATTCTTCTCCAACAGGAGAAGTTTTGGCTTGCTGCAATAAATCCAAACGGAATTGAACCGGATCCTTTCCTGCCTCTAAAGCCACTTCATCAAGAAAGCTTTGTTCAGCATAAGCCAAGAAATTAGTGACCGGAGCTCTCCAAGCATTGACCGTAATTGGGGTGTTATGCACAATGTTCTCTATCAGGACGTTTTTAACAGCTCCGCTGGGAAAGTTATTTGGACGTGTCGAGTTGGCCTCGTTCATCCCTACTCCTCTCAGCTTGTATCCTACCATATTTCCTTCTGCATCCAATGCAGCCTCAAATCGATATCGAACGGCAGGTCGATAAGCTCCTCCCGTCAATTCATCCTCTCTGCTCCAAGTGACCTTGACAGGACCATTGATGGCTTTGGATACGTGAACCGCTTCCTCGACATAGTCAGCACGCAGTCTTCTGCCAAAACCTCCTCCCAGCCGTGTGAGTTGTACGGTAATATTTTCCTTGGGAATTCCAGTGATTTCAGCCGCAGCATCTCTTGCTCGTTCTGGAGTTTGGGTTGGGCCGATTAGTTCAACTTTATCAGCTTGGACATGGGCAAAGAAATTTTCAGGCTCCATAGGAGAATGGGCCAAAAATGGACATTGATACTCCGCTACTACAGTTTTAGCCGCAGATTTAAAAGCCTGATTTACATCACCATCTCTTCGTTTTACTTCAGCTTTTCCATTAGCCATCAGCTCCGCAAATATCCGGTCATGGTCCGTGGTGCTTTCCACTAATCCGTCCGGCTCGTATTCTACTCGGAGCAGTTTTTTGGCTTTCATCAAAGGCCAGGTTGATGTCCCGACAACAGCTACATTGTTGCCAAAAGTAACCACATCCGTAACACCCGAAACAGCCTTTGCAGCGGAATCGTCCACAGTCTTGATCTTCATTCCGAAAGGCGCCCGCTGTATCATCGCGTGCTTCATCCCTTCCCGATAAAAATCCAGTCCATACATTGGCTTCCCGGTGTACATTTCTTTGGAATCCACGTTTTTAACTGGTGTTCCGATGATTTTGAAATCCTTCTTGTCTTTCAAAGCCACTTCCTCAGGAGCTGTCATAGTGGAAGCTTCAGCTACAAACTCACCGAAATGCCCGCTTTTGCCAGACCCTTTGTGAGAGATGATTCCTTTCTCTACTGTGATTTCTTCAGCCGGAACATTCCAGGTCTTAGCTGCAGCAGCTACCAACACAAACTTGGCAGTTGCACCGGCTTTTCTCAGTCTTTCCCAGCTATGAGGCATGGCACCCGATCCTCCGGTCAACTGACGGTCATATTTTGCCGGATCCAAATTTGCCTGTACTACTCTTACTTTTTCCCAGTCTGCCTCTAATTCTTCGGCAACGACCATCGGAAAAGAGGTCTTGATATTTTGCCCCAATTCAGGATTTGGAGAGAAAATCACCACATCTCCGGTTGGAGAAATGGACAAATAGCTGTTAAATGACTTGGCTTGGGCAAGGATCGCTTCAGTGCTGATTACTTCCACTTTTGGAGAATCGCAGCTAAACCAATTAAATCCGATAACCAAACCGCCAACCGAGGTTCCAGCGATTTTCAGGAAGTCTCTTCTGCTTGCATTCAATTGAGTTGCCATTGTTATTTGGTTTTAGCGGCTAGTGCGACTGCCTCGCGGATTTTATGATACGTACCACAGCGACAGATATTTCTGTTCATTGCATTGTCGATTTCTTCCATGCTTGGTTTTGGATTTTCTTCCAAAAATGCCGCAGCTGTCATGATTTGACCTGACTGGCAATATCCGCACTGAGCAACATCTACTTCTGCCCAAGCTTTTTGAACAGGATGATCACCATCTTCTGAAAGTCCTTCGATAGTGATTACTTCTGCATTACCTACGCTGGAAACGGGTGTCACACAGGAGAAAGTCGCGGTTCCATTCAAGTGAACTGTGCAGGCACCGCACTGGGCGATCCCACAACTAAATTTGGTCCCAACCAATCCAAGGTGATCCCGGAGGACCCATAAAAGCGGGGTATCGTCCTCGACATCGACGGTATGGGGTTTGCCGTTGATTTTCAGGTTAAAGTTTGCCATGAGTTTTGAGTTTATTCAGGTTAATAATTTAGGGAATAATTCCTGTTATTAGGCCTGCAAATCAGCCTTTTTGCCAAAGAATGTTATGAATTGCTGTATTTGTCCACAAGCGAAAATTAAGCCTGCCAATTACTATTTATAGGGCGAAATGTTTTTTGATTTTTTGAAAAATAAGGAGTCAATCCCGGGCTTTCCACATCCTGTAAGAATTAATATTATGCTGAACAAAAAGTAATTGAATGGCAATTCTGCTTCCGAATAGATCTTTCCCGAATGGGCAAAAACCACTGCTACTCCCAAAGTAAAAGCCATGATCAATGCCCCAAACCGAATTCCCAAAAGAATTAAAATTGCGGCTACAAATTCTGCAATTTGCGAGGCATAGGCCAAAACCATGGGATAAGGCCAATTCAGACTTTCCAAGAAGGAAGCTAATTCGGGGATTTTTCTTTGAAAAAGATAGGTTCCGCTATGCTTTAACATTACTGTTCCCAGCCAAATCCGGATCAATAAAATGGCGAAGTTTGTAAGTTTAATTTTTGGGATCCCTCTTAAGTATTTCATTTCAAAGCGAATAAAAGGTGGCAATAAAGAGGGTGAATCGATAGATCGTAAGGACTACTATCAGCGAGGAAACCAAAAGAAATCCGCCTAGGACACTTCTCCACCATGAAAATCCAATCACTCTACGAATAGCGGGGACAAAATAGCAAAGGATGATTAAGGCAAGAATTAATGAATAGGACACATCGCCAATTTCCCAATTCCAATCACTGTTGATTGCTTGGAGAATCTTTCCTATACCCGCTGTCACTAAAGTAATTCCAACAGTGGGAACGATCAAAATAAATGTCACAAACTCCAGGCTGAGTTGAAAGTATTTTACAAATGTGACCTGTTTGGAGAAGTTGGTCAGAATAACAAATGGAAGAAGATATACCACAAAAAGGAAAAGGAGCAGTTTGGAATTTCCTGTGGAGTTTAGATCATATACCGTTGAAAGATCCTCAAGGCTGATATCGTTTCGGATAAGGTATTCATTCACTTTTTCTTTCGCAAAACCGCTATACGGCATGCTATTCAATTGATTGAAAAGGTTTGTGTTGAAGGTCTGAATGAACGGAAAGAAAAAATAAATGAAGTTAGCCAAAAAGAAAAAAGAGATCGGATGCATGTAAGGCACTGTGATTCCATTTGATATATCGGAGGTCAGCTTGCCCGGCTTACGCAATAGGGTCCAAATACTGGTGAAGAATTTTCCGTCAACGAAGGTGTATGCATTCAATAAATTCAGTAAATAATTTTTGAAGGTTTGATCCTGCTTTTCCAAAACTTTCTCTCCGCAATGATTGCAAAATTTGCCTTGAAAAGTATTTTCGCAGTGCTTACAGACTCTCTCGATTTGATAATCAAAATCCTTAGGAAGTTTTCTCCAAAAGTTCATTTTTTGAGCATGGTGGAGATTCAAGTTCAGGATTTTTAGCCTCAATTGTTTGATTTTTGAGCCTGTTTCTTGAAAATTATTTATTTATCTTCGATCCTTCTGTTTTTTAACAAAACCCTAAACCTATGTCCCAAACCATCAAAGCTGCCATCGTTGGTACCGGATTTATCGGACCTGCTCACCTCGAGGCACTTAGAAGATTACCAAATGTAGAAGTTGTAGCTCTTTGCGAAGTCACGCAAGAACTTGCCAATGAAAAGGCAAAAACGCTTGGCATTCCCAGAGCATATACCTTCGACGAAATGCTCAAGCAGGATGATATCGATGTAGTGCATATCTGTACCCCAAACTTCCTTCACTATGCTCAGGCAAAAGCAGTTCTTGAAGCGGAAAAGCATGTGATCTGCGAAAAACCTTTGGCAGTCAAAATCCATGAAGCTGAGGAATTGGTAAAGATCGCCTCTGCTACAGGTCTTGTCAATGCAGTTCATTTCAACCTGCGCTATTATCCGATGGTTCGTCAAATGAAAACCATGCGTGAAAAAGGAGAACTGGGAGAAGTATTTTCGGTGATGGGTTCCTATTTGCAGGATTGGTTGTATTTGAATACTGATTACAACTGGAGATTGGAACCGGACAAATCCGGAGATTCCAGAGCAATTGCTGATATCGGGTCCCATTTGCTGGATATAACTGAATATGTGACCGGTTTGAAAATCACCGAAGTTATGGCTGATTTCTCTACTGTTCACAAGACTCGTTTGAAGCCACTGAAAGCCATTGAAACCTATTCAGGCAAGATGCTTGAGGCCTCAGACTATGCTGAAGTCCCAATCAATACCGAAGATCATGCTTCAGTTTTGCTTCGCTTTGACAACGGTTCCAAAGGCTCCGTCACCGTATCTCAAGTAAGTGCTGGTCGAAAAAACCGTCTGAACATCGAGATCTCGGGTTCCAAGTCCAACTTTGAATTCAATTCAGAGCGACCAAATGAACTATGGATCGGAAAGCGAGAGAAAGCCAACGAACATTTGATGAAAGACCCTTCCCTGTTTCATCCAGAGGCATCTGCTTTGATCAGCTTCCCTGGGGGACATAATGAAGGTTTCCCAGATACCTCCAAGCAGATGTTTAAGGAAGTTTATGCAGCTGTCGCTGCAGGTAAACAACCTGAAAATCCTTCTTACCCAACTTTTGCCAGCGGCTTGAGAGAATTGATCATCGGTGAAAGGATCGTGGAAAGCAATCAAAAACAAGCTTGGGTTAAAATCTAGTCCATAATTAAAAAAGCCTTTCCGTTACTAGTTGGAAAGGCTTTTTAATTTTAAGCAACCTTTCAATTCCAAAAGCAGTTTTGAGATTTGAACTGAATCAATTTTCAATTATCTATCTTTTAACAAACCCTTAAAAACAATGAATTTCAAGAAAGCAATCTTTTCTTTGGTACTGACAGCCTTTGCTGTAGTAGCAGGATTTGCACAGGAAAAAGCCAGTCCAGCAAAAGTAGCTGAAGGTACCGTAGGTGGATCTAAAATCACCATCAATTATTCCTCTCCTGCCGTCAAAGGCCGGGTAATCTGGGGAGAACTTGTGCCACTTGGTGAAGTATGGAGAGCTGGGGCTAACGAAGCGACCACCTTTACCACTTCAAAAGACATTACCGTTGAAGGACAAAAATTACCTGCAGGTACTTACAGTTTCTTCATCATCCCAGGTGAAGGCCAGTCTACGTTCATTTTCAACAAAGTAGCAAAGCAATGGGGAGCATTTAATTACGATGCAAAAGAAGATGCATTGAGAGTAAATGTACCTTCAGGACAATCTCAGACTTTGGAAGAAAGGCTGGTTTATGAAGTGAAACCTGACGGCTTTGAAGTAAGATGGGAATACGGAATGGCATCCGCTAAAATCGGTTCCTGATTAATTTAGTCAGAATTAAAAAGGCCATCGGGTGCAAACTCGATGGCTTTTTTGTTTTTTGCAAACATTTAGATGGCCATGCTTTTATTCCCAATTGAACCTTTTAGCTGCAGGTGCTCCAGTGAGATTCCCATAAGATTTTTTTCTCCAACTGACTCAAATCCCAATTTCTGATAAAGTCTTTTCGCTCTTGGATTAGTCTTATCCACCAACAGGCCCAGGGTTCGGCCATTTTCGAAAACTTGCTCCCTGATGACATAATTCAGAAGAGTGGCCCCAATACCTTTTCCCTGTTGAGTTGGCAAAACACCTATAGAATCAATGTAATACTCACCAGCTTGAGTTTCTTCTTCCACGATGAGATTCGGGTCGAAGTGTTGATGAATGTATTCCATTACAGGCTCTCTCAATTCATGTAATTTTGCGCCATCATAAGCCAACAAGGCTCCTTGAATTTCGCCCCCATCCTCGATGACATAGCAATTTTGAAAAGAGTACTGGTTGTTTTCGGATTCCACGAAATGACGCAAAAAGTCATATGCTTTTGAATAATTTGACTCTCCGATAAATCGGTACATTACCTCTCCGGTGGCTAGCATCAATAGAGAAGTGATAGACTCTGAATCTTCGACTTTAGCTTTTCGGATGATCATTCTGTGAAAATATTGCAAAAAGGTTAGAGTAAAATTCTTTGTTCCTTGTTTTTTCAGCCTGGTAAATTTCTTGCTGAAGTCTTTTCGCGGCTGTGGGTTAAGTTTTTGCGATTCCCAGTTCACAAATCCGAACACAATTCCCTTCCTACTTAAGAATCCCTATTTTTGCAGCGCATGCTTAAAAATTTTGACGCCAATTCCTTTGACCTTCCTGTAGCGGAGATTATACCCCAGGTCCTCAATCACCTTTCCAAAGAGAACTCCCTCATCATTCAAGCACCTCCCGGAGCTGGAAAAAGTACCCTTTTACCCTTGGCACTATTAAATGAACCATGGCTCAAAGGCAAAAAGATCATCATGCTCGAGCCCAGAAGATTGGCTACCAAAAGCATTGCACAGCGAATGGCTAGCATGATTGGTGAAGAATTGGGGAAAACAGTGGGGTACCGGATTCGCTTTGAATCTGCAATTTCGGCTGAAACCAGACTCGAAGTAATTACCGAGGGAATTCTTACCCGCATGATGCATTCTGATAATGCACTCGAGGACGTCGGACTGGTGATTTTTGATGAATTTCATGAGCGAAATCTTCACTCAGAAGTTGCTTTGGCTCTTTGCAGAGAAATTCAGCAAGTTCTAAGACCTGACCTTCGGATTCTACTGATGTCTGCGACTATTGACGCGGAGCAACTTTCGGGTCTTTTGGGAGCCAAAGTCATCCAAAGCGAAGGCCGACAATATCCAGTGGAAGTAAATTACTTAGCTGAAGTCGATGAATTTGCCTTAGGTGAGGATGCAGCACGCCAAATAATTCCTTTGGCCCGAAAGCATTCCGGGGATTTTCTAGTTTTCCTTCCGGGTCAGGGAGAAATCAAAAAGGCGGAAGAAATCCTTCGCAGAGCTCTTACTCAAGATTTGGTGGTACCCCTTTATGGTCAACTTTCCCCTTCTGAGCAAAATCGTGCAATTCTGCCCCACCCCTCTGGAAAGCGAAAAATCGTTCTTTCCACTGACATTGCTGAAACATCCTTGACTATCGAAGGCGTCAATGTGGTGGTGGATTCAGGATTTGCCAAATCAAATCGGTTTGATCCAAGGTCGGGGCTTTCCCGATTGGTTTTGCACCGGATCAGCAAGGATTCTGCAGATCAAAGAAGCGGCCGGGCCGGACGATTGACTGCCGGTCATTCCTATCGGCTTTGGACAAAATCCACTCAAGCCCAGCTAGCAGAATATCGGATTCCAGAACTTCTGGAGGCTGACCTGACAGCTTTGGTTTTGGATATGAAAGCTTGGGGAAAACAGGAAATCCGATCGATGACTTGGCTTACTCCGCCTCCTGCAGGAACTTTAGCTTTAGCTGAAAAAACATTGGAAGCCATAGATGCCATCGTTGAAGGAAACCTGACCGATCATGGAAAGGAAATCCATCAGGTGCCCTGTCATCCCCGGATTGCACACATGCTGATTTTTGCAAAGCGGTTGAATCAACTGGGGCTGGCTACAGATATTGCTGCGGTTTTGGAAGAAAGAGATCCCCTGCCGGCTGATTCGGGAGCGGATTTAAACCTGAGAATTGAAGCTTTGCGGAGGTTTAGAAGTCAGGGAGTCAACATGTCCAGAATCAAAAAGATAGATAAAGTCGCAGCTCAATACCGAAGAATGTTTTCGATTCAACCCGAAAATGATCCCGTGGATCCATGGCAGACCGGATTGCTTTTGGCTTACGCTTATCCTGAACGAATCGCTGCGGCACGCCCAGGAAACAACGCACAATTCCAGCTTTCTAACGGAAAAATTGCCCAGATCGGTCACCGGGATGATCTCGCTCATGAAGCTTGGTTGGCAGTGGCACATGTAGATGCAAGAGAAGGAATGGGTAAAATCTGGATGGCCGCACCACTAAACCCGAAAGACCTTGCCCCAATGCTCAAGACCCGGGAAGTGTTGGAATGGGACCGCAAAAAAGGTGGATTGATTGCTCACTCTGAGATACGAATTGGGGCAATAATTTTGGGCACCAGACCATTGCAGAAATTTGATAAATCCATGGCCAAAGAGGCAATTTTGGATGCGATTGCAGAAGATGGAGAGCTATTATTGGATTTTAATGAGGAAGTTGAGCAACTGATTTTTCGGATCCAATCTCTGAAAACCTGGAATCCTGAGCAGGATTGGCCGAATTGGTCAGTCGTTTCCTTGTGTGAAAATGCCAAAGATTGGCTAGATCCCTATCTGAATAACATCTCCAAAAATGAGGATCTGAAAAAACTGGACTTGATTCAAATTCTTCAACATAGCCTTTCCTTTGAGCAGCAGCAGTTGTTAAATGAGCTGGCACCGAGCAAAATTTCCGTTCCCTCCGGAAGTCAAATTCCAATTGAATATAAATCTGAAGGGGAAACTCCTCTGCTTTCGGTGCGTTTGCAGGAGCTTTTTGGCTTGCTCGAAACACCTAAAGTAAACCGGGGAAAAGTTCCAGTTTTGATCGAAATGCTTTCTCCCGGATACAAACCTGTCCAGTTAACTCAGGATTTGAAGAGCTTTTGGGCAAATGGATATTTCGAAGTGAAAAAGGAGTTGAAAAGACGCTATCCAAAGCATGAATGGCCTGAAGATCCGATTAGCGAAGAAGCCGTAAGGGGCGTCAAAAAGAGGAATTGATCAGATTCTGAAATTGTCCAGAAAATATAAAAGTTGAAGAAACGAAGCAATGGTAAAGGGGGTCATTTCTCTTTGCTTGATTTGCTCCAGATAAATTTTTCGTAAAACCGGATAATCCACTTCCTTGTACAATTTTGCCAAGGTAGCCCCTCTGAAAGCATTATAGACAAAGTTTTGGGTTTTGAATTCTTTGTCCTTTCGCATTGCAAATGCATTTTCCAGATTTTCAGGTTTGATCATTTCGTCCAACCATGGGAAACCGTGCAATACAAAGAACTTCTCAGCAGCCATTATCGCATCAGCAAGTTGGCTGTCATTCTCTATTACAAACCTGTGAGGAATCATTTTCCCGATTTTGTCTGGGGTTTGAATGAGCGTAATAGACCGCTCGGAATAGTCATTCAGTGTTGGCAAAAATTTGTGAATGATTTCCTCAACTTCATTTATCCTTATCCCCAAACTGTATTCTAAATAAGTTACATCCGAATTTTCGATGTAGTGTACGTAAATAACTTGCTGACCTTGGGGAAAATTTTTATAGTACAACAAATGACTTGAGTGAAAATTAAACTCAAAATCTTTAAAGAATTTTTGATGCAACTCAATAACTTCCATCTTCCTCATGCTTTTTTAAACTCAGGAAAATTGAAATTGTTGTGTGTTATCAGGAAAATAATTCCCTCATTTCCTGCAACATAGGCTCCACTTCAGACTTTTTTAGTATCAAACTCCCCTCGTCTTCAGGATTGTGAAGGTAGTGGTTCCAGTGCTTCTCAGCCTTACGGATAGTTCTTGGAGAAATATCAAATTCCACCTCATCCAGGTAGTCTTTTGCTAAGGTTGAGGCTTTAAAATTTCCAAAAAGATAAACTCTAAAAACATCCACAAAGCGATGGCTTAAATCAAACTCTTCCAGAATCTGCACGAATGCTCCCTGAATGGATTTATTCTTTTTGTCAAAAATGGTTTCAAAAATGGTGTCTAGCGCTTCTTCCTGAAAGGCGGTTTTAGAAAGGGCCCGACAGGCGAGATAGGCAACTTCCCAATGATCGCCTTTGACCAACTCAATGAGTTTGTCTTTGGCTTCCTCATCTGCCAATCCGCCAAGTTTATCCGCAAAATAATAGGCCTCGGATTCTTTGGGATCGCTCATTCTGTCAAAAAGTTTCTGGATTTCTTCCTGCATGATTTTTTGATTTCTTTGCACAAAGATAGACAATTGTTTTTCCTCAAAAATGAATATTCCACAGTCTCAAACTGTCAGTTCAGTTCATGCCGAAAAGCTGATTTCAGACATGCTTGGGAGAAAAATGTCTGTTACTTATCACAAGAATAAGCACCAATTGCTTTTCGAAGAAGGTCAGGTATGGCTAGCAAAAATGTACCTTCCCTGGACTGTTGATTGGGCCGACAATGGGAGATTAATTGAAAAAGCCGATTCTCATTTTTCCTTGGTTTTGATTCGTGCAGGTCAAGCTGTCACCGGATATTTTCATAGGGGTGAATTGATCGACCATAAGGTTTTTCGGGCTTATATGGTCAGGCAAAAGCAGGGAACTTCACAAATTAAACACCTGAAAACCAAAGGAAAATCACGTGCTGGTTCCCGGATCAGATTAGCTGAGACGGCTCGATTTTTTGAAGAAATCAATGAGCGATTAAATACCTATTCCAACAAGTATTCTATTGATTTTTGGGGGATAAGCTGTGCAAAGACCATGTGGCCATTTTATTTTTCTGCGGAAGTCCCTCCCCCATTTACTTCCAAAGAAGAAAAACTCATTGAGCTCCCTGTTCACATTGCACAGGCCTCATATGAAGAATTGAAATCTGTAGGTAAGCTCCTTCAAAAATTTCACCTGATTTTTTCCGAGAAAGGAAAGGAAGTATTAGAACCATCTAATGAAAGTGAAACTGAAATTGATTCGGTGGATGATTGGTAATTAAATCACATATTTGAAACAAAAAAAAAGCCCCGAATGACCGGGGCTCTATTGTGTTAAGAAACTTCAAATCAGGAAGTGGTACTACCCATATTTGGGAAGTGATTGGAAATCATTGCAAGTGTTTCGTGAGCCACTTTTACATTGTATTCGTAAGCAAGGCTTTTGTAATTGACCAGGTCAACAATCGTTCCGATGAAACACAAACCGATTGTTAAAATATACAAGATGCCAAGCCCGATCTGACCTAGGATAAAGCGGTGTAAGCCAGCAAATCCAAAGAAACCTATCAGTGTCAGAATCAATATCATTTGTGCGTCCTTTCTTCTTGCCCGGTAAACCTGGGCAAACAGCGACGCTTGGTCATCATCCATATTTTTCATCAACCCCTGGATGTAACCCAGTTCCATTCCTTCCAGTTCAGGAAGGTGTCTCAATACATTAGCCATAATTGTGTGTTGTTTTAAGGTTTTTAAGTAGTATCCAAATTCGGTGGAAGATCACCACATAAGCCAGCATAGCGAGCGGATGCAGAGACCAGGAAGCCTGGAAATCCCCATGCGCCAGGAGATTCATAGACCTTCCCAATCCGCAACCCGGACACCATTCGAATCCAAGCTGACTGAGAGGGCAAAGACTCAGGTGGCTTTCGGAGTGGGGCTCCAGCATCAGAATAGCAGCAATGCTTCCAATCCAAAAGACCAACTCCAACGGCATTCGATTCAGATATGCGGTGAATTGCTTCATGGCACTCAAAGTACGAAAAAGGTGCCAGCTGGCAAATGTGGCTTAAATGGCCGGTTTTCTGCGTTTGTGTAAAAAGCGTGATTGAATAACGAACAAAGAAGTGTCCACTTATGAACGGATAAATCAAGAAATTATAAGAGTTGTCTTTAAAAAAGTAAAACACCTCCAAATTCCTTTCATTGAGAATTCGAAAGTTGTAAGACCAAATCAAGGTCTATTGATTTCAGGGAGATTAATCTTTAAAACTTTCCCAAACTGCTCCTTCTGTTGTTTTTCTATAGTTTGGATCAACCTGTTAAATCCTTTTTGCCCACCATTTTTCCAACCTGAAAATTTAAACATTAGCCCAAATAGCTCACCTTCGAGTTTTCTGTTTTGGCTTAAACCTAAAACCTTTGACGCAGTTTTTCCCAAAAAGAAACATAGCATATCCTCAACCAGAGGTATTACCAACGGGTCAGAAATGTTGCTTTTGTAAAAATTCATTAAAACCAAAACCAATTTCCTTCCTGCTTCCGAAGATTTGAGATGTCTTTTTCGAAGCAATTTGTCAAGTTCAAAGGCTTCCTTAGATGTTTCAGGCCAATATTCTACATCAATGCCAAGCAATTCTCCAATCCATTTCCAATAAGCCAAAACGACAGAATGTTCTTTTTCACTAACGCCAATCCCCAGTTTGATCAAGCCCCGAAGGACAATCTGGCTGAAAGCAAGGTTTGTCCCCAACATATCCTCCTGATTGACTGGATTGCCGAAATTGCTATTCCAATCTTGCGAGTGCTTCAAAATGAAATATCTGCTGAAGGCATGAATCAATCGAACTTTTGCGCATACAAGAAAAGCGCGTTGGTCGGAAATGAAAGCTCCTGGCCTGAAGATTTCCATGACAAAACTCCCTGTTTCTCCCAACCGCTCCCCGATTGAATCCAAAATCCTTTTGGACCTCACCAATACCTCTGCTCCATCTGCAAAGGCGTAGCAATAGGGCAAGGAATAAAAGCCAAGGAGAGCTACATATAAATCTCCTTTTTGGTCAAAAAAATCCTGGCCTTTTTTCAGCGTTAGTGTATCAAAGGATGAAAATCTGTTTTGATAGAACTCAAAAAACTCTTTTAGGTCGATCGAAAAGGATTTTGGTAAATCTGTCGGGATAATTTTCCAGGAATTGATCGTTCTTATCCATTCAGGGTTTTGAATCAAAGCCGAAATCGTCCTGTCGGCTAGCTCATCTTGCTTTTGACGCAGCTGATCAAACAAAGAATTGTTGTATAGTTGTAATTTCCCCACCTCATTCTAACCTTCATTTTGTATTTTGGTTGGCTCAGAACCTAATTCCATGGAAAAATTTCTTTCCCTATTCACGCTTTTTCTTCTTTTACAGTTCCAAACAGCTCAGGCTCAGGGAGGTTTTGACCTTTGGGTTTTGGATACTCAGGGAAAAGGCAAGAAGATGAAAGTCCTGACAAAGACTGCCAAGCCACTTACCAATCGTCCGGAATACGACAATCAACCCAATTTCATCAACGAATATCAACTGGTTTTTTCGGCAGCTGATGAGAAGGGAAACCATGACATCATTGTCTATAACTTCAATACAGACAAATTCACCAATCTGAGCAAAACAGCAGATCGCAGCGAGTTTTCCCCTACCCTCACCGATTGCGGGCAATACGTTTCGGCTGTAGTCATGGAGCCGGATAGCACGCAGCGCCTTTGGCTGTATCCAACCAATTTTGGAGAACCGGAATTGCTTTACGATGACATCGCCCCAGTCGGGTACTACGATTGGTATGACAACAAAGCCGCGATGTTTATCCTTGGTCAACCGAATAGACTTGTCTATGCAATGGGGAAAGGCAATCTTGTAGAGATCGATAACCAAATCGGGCGATCTATAAAGCGACGGCCAAAAACTTCCCAGATTGGCTACTTATCTATGAAATCCCCAAAAGAGACTTTGGCTGGTTTGGAACTTCCGATTCGGACTTTTGATATTGAGAGCCGTGAATCTCAGGTTTTGGGATTCGGATTGGCGGGATCTTTGGATTTCATTTGGTTGGATCAAAACTACCTACTCATGGCTCAGGGAAATGGAATTTATCGTAAAAAAACATCGGATTCCGAATGGGAATTTCTTGGCAAAATTGAATCTGACACCCATCAAAATATTACCCGAATGGCCTACAGCCCTGATTTGAACAAGCTGGTAGTGGTCATGCAGCGCAAATAACCCGAAAAACTTATGAACAAAAACTTTAAAAATGCCCTTGCCTTTTCAGCTCTTTTGCTGGCTTCAACCTCCCTGTTTGCCCAAATCGAGGACAAGCGAGGCATTGTGGCAAAAGGAGCCGAACTGACAAAAGTCCAGGATGGATATAGCTTTACCGAAGGTCCCGCGGTAAACCGGATGGGAGATGTGTTTTTTACGGATCAGCCAAATGATAAAATCTATAAATGGTCCGCAGGTAGTAACATCGTGACGCTATATAAAGAAGGTGCCGGTCGTTCAAACGGCTTGTATTTTCAACTGGATGGTACTTTAATAGCTGCAGCAGACCTGAATAATGAGCTTTGGGCAATCAATCAGAATACCGGCGAGGAAACTGTGATTGTTCCTTCTTTCCGAGGAAAAAAGCTGAATGGCCCAAATGATATCTGGGTAAGACCAAAGGGTGGCCTGTACTTTACAGATCCGCTTTATCCAAGACCATATTGGGAAGGAATCCGGGGAAAAGAAATGGAGCAGGACGGGCAGCATGTTTACTTTCTTTCTGCTGACCGAACGGAGCTTTTCCGAGTGGCTGAGGACCTGACCCAACCCAACGGAATCATCGGAACTCCTGATGGAAAAACACTTTATGTGGCCGACATTGGGGAAAAAAAGACCTGGAAATATGAGATCCTTGAAGATGGGTATTTGACCAACAAAACTCTATTCTGTGAAATGGGATCTGACGGGATGACCATTGATGAACGCGGAAATGTCTACCTGACCGGAAAAGGTGTTACTGTATTTGATAAAAATGGCGAGCAGATCGCCCACATTCCTGTTCCGGAAAACTGGACCGCAAATGTGACTTTTGGTGCTCTGGATAGAAAAACTCTTTTTATCACAGCGATGGGCTCAGTCTATACCCTAAAAATGAAAAATAGAGGAGTTTGGTAAAATTATTTTAGCTCACAGAAGACACAAATAGGCATAGATCTAAGTAAAAAATCTGTGAAAATCTGTGAAATCTGTGAGCTATATTTTTTAAAAACAATTTTCTCCATCTACATCACAACTGTCTCCTTTGGCGTTTCCCGCCATATCAAGAACAGGATTGTTTTTGGCGAATTCAGTCCAGGCCTTCTCTAAAGTCTGATCAAAAACCTCATCCGGTTGAGCACCTGAAATCCCAAATTTTCTATCCAAAACAAAGAAGGGAACTCCCCTCACTCCGATTTGTCGAGATTCATAAATATCCTGATCTACAGCATTTTCAAACTGGTCAGATTCAAGCATTGCTTTGATTTTTTCTCCTTCCAATCCGACTTCTTTTCCAAGAGCAATCAAGGTTGGGAAATCATCTACATTTTTTCCTTCGGAGAAATAAGCACTCAATAAACGCTCTTTCATCGCATCTCCTTTACCTGACTCTTTGGCCAAATGAATCAATCGATGAGCATTTTTGGTATTGGCCACAACCGCCTTTTCGAAGTCAAACTCAAGCCCTTGGGCAGCAGCCATGTTCACCACGTTTGAAGTGATCTCACGGGTCTGATCCATGGACCAACCTTTGGACGCGGCCAGATGCTCCAATGTACTTATGTTGGGATTGGTTTTCTGATCGGGATTGAGCTGAAAGCTCTTCCACTCAATCTCCACTTTATCTTTGAATGGAAATTTATCAATTGCTTTCTCCAGCTTCCTTTTTCCGATATAGCAAAAAGGACAAACTACGTCTGACCAAATTTCGATTTTCATGTGATTTTAATTGTTTTTATAGTTGCCACATGGAATGCTTGATTTCATTCCATTTTTTATTTACTTAAATGACAAATCAGAAATTGCCCCAAAGAGTTCAAGCCCCAACCGTGAAAACTAAAGAATGTCCATCCTGTGCTATGGAAATCGATGCCAAAGCATCAGTTTGCCCCATTTGCAAATTTGAGTTCCCAAAACGAGCTCCATGGATTACATGGATGGCCATTTTCTTGGTTCTGATTTGGCTACTTTCCTACCTTCTTTGAAAACCACCCACTCGATGAATAAGCGATCATTTATCAAATCATTGGCTGCACTTGGAATTGGCAGCGGATCCATTTTCTCTGCCAAAGCCGAGACCTTTTCTCTGGATAAACTAGACTTTACTTCTGAAGATGTTTGGGATCAAATCCGCGCCGGATACCGCATCAAGCCCGATTACATCAATTTGGAGAATGGGTATTACTGTTTTTTGCCGGAGGAAATACTTGAAAAATACATTACTCACATTCGTGAAATTAACTACCAGGCCTCCTACTACATGCGTGGGGTGCAGTTTGAAAACAAGGCGAAATCTGCTGCGGCTTTAGCAGAATTGGTTGGAGCATCGCCAGAAGAGGTGGTTTTAACAAGAAATACGACTGAATCACTAGACTTAATTGTCTCGG
>DATIAI010000485.1:0-10337 GCA_035458065.1 Algoriphagus sp.
CCAAATTTCAGGTAGTGGACTGGCTTAAAACATCCATGCCAACTCAATTTGAACTGTATAACATCAAAAAAGATGTGGCTCAAAAGAATGATTTGGCAAGATCCGAATATGATACTTTGATGAAACTGATCCCTGAAATGCAGAGCCTTTGGCTTGAAATCCGGGATGAAGGTCCCTGGTGGGGAAGAATTTCCGATTGATCCTTTGTGTCTTAGTATGAATACAATTGAATAAATTAATCTTAGCTAACACACCCATTTGCTAATACAATGAATAAATTCTACAACGGTTTATATGCTCTTTCAGTAGTCCTGTTTTTGGTCGGATGCAATTCAGGTTCCAAAAATCGGGAAGCTGAAATTCCAACAGGGTTCACGCTTCAGGAATCAGATCTTCCAGATTATGAAAAGGATATTGATCATCAAGGCCTACTGACTGCCTTGGGAGATAGGCATGGGGAGTCCATACGGACTGGCGAACATATTTACAATAACATCTGCTTCAATTGCCATGGGAATCCCGAACAGGAGGGATCTATGCCCAATTCATTTAAATTCTGGGAAGACACATTCAAAGTCGGCAAAGACCCTTATTCAATTTACCAAGTCCTCACCAGGGGATATGGCTCCATGCCTCCTCAGGTCAATTTGACTCCGGTTGAAAAGTATGACATCATCAATTATATCCGGGAGACTTTCATACAGAAAAATAACCCCGATCAATATGTTGAAATAGATTCTGCGTATTTGGCCAGCTTGCCAACTGGTACGACCACAGGACCCGAACCCAAAGAATTTAAGCCCTGGGCAGAAATGGACTATGGAAACTTTTTGATCAACACTTACGAGCTTGTTGGCCTAAATGCCCCGCCCCGGGAGCGGTCCACCGGACCCATCCAGCCTCTCAAAGATGAAAACCTGATAAATCAGAACTTTGCCTACAAAGGAATCGCGGTAAGGCTGGATCAGGGAGAAGGTGGTGTTGCCGCGGGCAAAGCATGGATGATTTTTGACCACGATCTTTTGAGGGTTGCCGGAGCCTGGACCGGGGAAGGTTTCATTGATTGGGAGGCGATTCTGTTCAATGGAAAACATAATATATCCCCAAGAACTGCAGGAGACCTGCATTTTTCAAACCCCGTGGTACCCGCCTGGGCTAATCCCGCAACGGGTCAATTTGATGATCCCAGATTTACTGCCCGGGATAAAAGAAAATTTGGACCCTTGCCCAGGGAATGGGCTCATTACAAGGGTCTATATCAATTCAATGATATGGTGATCATTTCCTACACCGTAGGAAATGCCAAAATTCTGGAAAAATTTGGATTGGATTCTGTGGATAATCAGCCGGTTTTTACCAGAACATTAAATATAAGCCCCTCGGATAAACCCCTTAAAATGAGGGTAGCACCAACAGGAACTCTGGTTGCGCTGGCAGGAGAAGGAGCGGTTTTAAAAGAACAGGGTGGGTTTACTGTGATGGAAGTGGCTCCTTCGAAACCCGTAAAAATCAAACTCTTAATCGGAAAATCAGGGATTAAAGGCCTTCAGGACTATGCCAGAACGTCCAGTTCTCCTGAGTCTTTGGATCAATTGATCAAAGGTGGGCCGGCTAGATATCCCAAAATTCTTACTACCGAGGTCTTGCAAGGCACCTCCGAAGGTCCTTTTCAGGTAGATATCATGAATCCTCCTTTTGACAGTCCCTGGAAAAATCAGTTCCGATTGAGTGGGTTGGACTTTTTCAAAGACACCAATAAAGGGGTCATTTGTTCCACAGACGGAGATGTTTGGCTGGTCGAAGGTTTTACGAAAAACTCGGGAAAACTCTCTTGGCAACGAATTGCTTCGGGTATGTTTCAACCTCTGGGTATCAAGGTGATCAATGAAGAAATATTTGTCACCTGCAGGGATCAATTGGTGAAGTTGCACGATTTCAATGGAGACAGAGAAACCGATTTTTACGAAAGTTTCAACAATGACCATCAGGTTACCGATCACTTCCACGAGTTTGCCATGGGTCTTCAGGTCGATAAGGAAGGGAATTTTTATTACGCAAAAAGTGCAAGGCATGCCCGGGAAGCTTTAGTGCCACAGCATGGGACTTTGATAAAAGTAAGTAAGGATGGCCTGAAAACAGAAATTGTTGCGACAGGATTCAGAGCGGCAAATGGGGTTTGCCTCAATCCGGACGGCACCTTCATCGTGACCGATCAGGAAGGGCATTGGAATCCAATGAACCGGGTTAATTGGGTGAAAAAAGGCGGATTTTATGGAAACATGTTTGGCTTTAATCCACCGGCCGACAGCACCGAGGCAGGAATGGAGCAGCCCCTGGTGTGGGTGGATCGGGAAAGGGATCAATCTCCGTCTGAACTCCTTTGGGTGGACAGTAAAAAATGGGGCGCTTTGAATGGCAAATTACTGAACCTGTCCTATGGCTACGGGAAGGTTTTTGTGGTGCCTTATGAAAAAATCGGGGATCAAGTGCAGGGGGGAATTTTCGAATTGCCGGTTCCAAGATTCTCTACAGGTGTGATGCGCGGTCGGTTCAATCCTGGCGATGGACAATTATACCTATGTGGTTTGTCGGCTTGGGGTTCCACCCAACCTCAATTGGGTGGACTTTACCGTATCCGTAAAGTTGATAAACCAATGGTTATTCCCGTAGGAATTCAGGCAACAAAACAAGGTATGAAGCTGAATTTTACAGCCAATTTGGATGCTGGCAGTGTACAGGATACTTCTCACTACACCATAAAAACCTGGGACCTGCTACGGTCCAGAAAGTATGGATCCAAGCATTTAAATGAACAAACTTTGGTAGTAACTAAAGCGGAATTGGATAAAGACGGCAAGTCTTTAAAACTGACTATCCCGGATATCAAACCTACCTGGGGTATGGAAATCCAATATAGGATTAAGGATAGTAAGGGAAATTCCGTCGAGGGATTAGTTCAGAATACGATTCACAAATTGGGTGAAAGTTCAACTTGGTAAGCCATCTGAATTGAAAATGGAGTTTGAAAATTTTGGAATAAATAGATAGAAAAGGGAAAAGGCTGCCAATCGGCAGCCCTTTTTATAGTGGTAAGGTGGTGGAATTATTGTTATTTCTTGAAATCAATTACTGGTTTGATTGGCATAAACCCGTTTAAAAACTGAATATCAACAGCTTTTGTAAAATTGTTTCTGTCCGAGTTTAAGTTCTATTTCTTTGGCAGCTTTGGTAATGGAAAGCCCCCCCAGATTGGTACATCTTAATGTATTGTGAATGCTTTTTCCCACTTCATACATCGTCTCAATCACCTGATCCAAAGGTATCAAATGGTCATAATCGGCCAGGGCCATGTTTGCACAGGAAAGGGCATTGGAAGCAGCCATGACATTTCTGTTTAAGCAAGGTGCTTCTACCCGATTTCCGATAGGATCGCAGATCATTCCCAATGAACTCTGTAATGCCATGGAAGCAGCGGAAATGCTTTGGTTTAAACTACCCCCGGCTAAATGGACTATGGCCGCGGCAGCCATGGTAGAACCGGAGCCGCATTCGGCCTGGCAACCTCCCACCTCGGCCGCAAAGGTGGAATGCGCGGCTATAAATACTCCTATCAATCCGGCAATCATCAAGGCTTTTACGGTCTCTTCTTCAGAAAGACCCAAGGAATCCGCAATGCCAAGTACGGCTCCCGGCATTGCACCACAGGATCCTGCTGTCGGGGCGGCCACTATCACTCCCATAGAACTTTTTACTTCCATTATAGCAGACACATACATGATAATTCTGTTCAGCACATTTCCGTCGACCAGCTTCTTTTCCTCCATCATGGATTTGAATTTCACAGATTGCGGGCCCAGGATTCGGTCTTCGAATTTTGTTCCTTTCAAACCCGTTTCCACCGCATTTTTAAGGATTTTTCGAATCTCGTTCATTTTTGAGAGCACCTCTTCCTCGGGGATGTTTCCCCGAATGCTTTCATATCTCACTGCCAATTCCCATAGGCTTAAATTCTTATCGCGATTGTAATCATACATCTCATCGCAAGTAATAAAGGGAACTGTGGTGTTTTTTCTGGTAAGCACCGGCAAGACTGGATTGATTTGCTTGACATGAGAGACACCTTCTATTTCTTTGACTTCTTCTATTATTGTTTTGTCCAGGAAAACCTGGGTTTTTAAAGCAATGAAATTCTTGTCCTTGGCATGAATTTCCAAACCATCCCCCAAATCTGCCTGTTCGAAGTAGTGAACCACCTTTTGGGAATCAGTGGTGTAGATCAGAGTAACAAAACTGTCGCCCGCCAAAGAAACTTTGGCCCCGTCGATTTCTATTACTTCGATCATTCCACCTCCGGTAGAAATGGCAACCACTTGATGGGTTTCCCAAGGATTTTTCAGTGTGATTTGATAAGTGTTGGGGTGCTCGGCTTGAATATCCTTGATGTTGATTTTTATCTGAATACCTGCCGCACCGATATGCATCTCAGAATCAACCAACCTTTCGTCGTAAGCTTCCCATCCCAAAAAACCTCCGAACAACCCCATATCTGAACCTTGTTCTTTATGTGTGGTAGCCAAAGAACCGTTTGGGTCAAAATCTATTTCGATTTCTGAAATCCTTCCTCCCATAATGTCGTGACATATCCTTCCTATTCTTAAAGAAGCCGCACAATGAGAGCTTGATGGGCCTCTCATAACAGGCCCTATTACATCATTAAATATGCTTGGGTAATTCATAGAGTTTTTCGTTAATGTCACCTAAATAAATTTAATCTGAAATGGCGCTTTCACATTATTAAATTTTACCAAATATGTGTGCTATCTTAACATTGCTCGGTTTCTTTTTTTTTCAGTATTGCTTAGAACAGTCGATAATGCTAGATTAATAGTATATTATTTTACCAAATCAGTTCTAATTTGCTGGCTAGACTTAACTCCCATTATTATGCATCCCCTTCATTTTAAAGTGCCAAGGCTTAAAGATGAAACAATCCGAGTAGAGTGTTGGGATTTGGATAATTTCTTTGAGCCTATTCATTTCCACGAGGAATTTCAGATTACTCTTATTCTGGAAGGTGGTGGATCGCTTTTCGTTTCGGATAGCGTGATAAATTTCAAAAAAGGCGAGGTATATCTTTTTGGAAAAAACCTACCTCATGTTTTTAGAAATTCAGGTAATGAGTACATTCATAATGGACAGAAGAAGGCCCGCGCCATCTCCGTCTTTTTCAATCAGGATGTTTTGAAATGTTTGTTAAAAGATATCCCTGAAGCCTATGCCATTAGGCGATTGATCGACTTTTCATTATACGGAGTCCGGGTATCTGAGGCAAAACAGGGTCTAATAAGTCAAAAATTAAATGCACTTCCTGAGAAAAACTCCTTCGAAAAAGTCCTTTGCTTACTTGAAATACTTGAATGCATTTCAAAAGATAATAAGTTGGATTTTATTTCGTGTCAAGGAATTCCTATCCACACCGTTCAGGAAAATATCCCCAAAATAAATATGGTATTTGAATTCATCAGAAACAAATACAGTGAAAAAATCACGCTGAAACAAGTTGCAGACTTGGTCAACATGTCACCTACTGCTTTTTGCAGGTTTTTCAAATACAAAAGCCAAAAGACCTTTTCCAGATTTTTGATAGAAGTTCGGATCGCAAATGCCTGCAAACTACTTTACGAGGATGATTTTAATACCTCAGAATGTTGCTATAGCTGTGGTTACAATAATTTATCAAATTTTCACAAACACTTTAAAAGTGTAACTGGGATGACTCCACTGGAATACAGAAAAACCATTTTAAATATAGCCAGCTAAATGCTGGCTTTTTATTAGAAAAATATATTTCAGAATAAAAGCCTTTCTTGGTTTTTCAATTCTCCATTAGCTTTTGCCCTTACTTTTAAACCCACAACTGACAAGTTAAAATACCATATCATTTGGTTAAAATGTTATAATGGGAAAAAGGCATTATCATTTATCTTTATAAATAAAGTTGATCGATATTTCGATTTCAACCATTAATTAACCACAGAATAAAAGATTTTATATCTATTTGAATAGTAACCAATAGCACAGAATGAAGCTTAATATAGTAGTTGGAATATTTTTTTTGTTTGGTTTTGTAGGTGATTTGTTTTCTCAATCCGAGCTGACCTTACCCGACATTTATAAAAATGAAGTCTATAAACAAAATCGGTTTGGCCCGATCCGGTGGATGAAAGATGGATCCAGCTATTCGACAATAGAAAAAAGTGATGAAATAAATGGCGATGATATAGTCAGTTACGATGCCCTTACAGGAGTAAGAACTATATTGATTTCTGCCGGGGAATTAAGGACTGATAGAGATAGTTTGCCCTTGTCAGTAGTTGATTATCAATGGTCTGAGGACAACAGCAAACTGCTGATTTTCACCAACACCAGAAAGGTTTGGCGATATCATACCAGAGGCGATTATTGGATTCTTGATTTGAAAACCCGGAGGTTGAGCCAGTTGGGAAAAGGAATTCCCTCCACCACCCTTATGTTTGCCAAATTTTCCCCTGACGGCACAAGAGTGGCCTATGTGAGTGAAAATAACATCTTTGTGGAGTCACTTGCCACGGGCCTAATCACACAAATTACATCTGATGGTGACAAAGACATCATCAACGGCACCTTTGATTGGGTCTATGAAGAAGAACTGGATTGCAGAGATGGATTTAGGTGGAGTCCGGATGGAGAAAACATTGTATACTGGCAATCCGACACCAAAGGGGTTGGCACTTTTTATCTGATCAATAATATTGATTCCATCTATTCAAAACCCATTCCATTGCCTTATCCCAAAGTTGGCAATACTCTTTCCACGGTAAAAATTGGAGTAGTTTCCAGCCAAGGGGGGCAAACAAGATGGTTCGATTTCCCGGGTGATCCCAGAAACAACTACCTGGCCAGGATGGAGTTTATCCCGAATTCCCAAGAAGTGATGGTCCAGCAGCTAAACAGAGCCCAAAATCAAAACAGGGTTTGGGTGGGGAATATCCAGAATTTGGCTTTGACCACAATTCTTGTCGAAAAAGATGATGCTTTTCTTGAAATTCATGACAATGTCCGCTGGCTGGAAGGAGAGAAATTCTTCACCTGGAGCAGTGAGAGAGACGGTTGGATGCATCTATATAAAGTATCAAGAGATGGCCAAACCATAGATTTGATTACAGAAGGTGAATTTGATGTGGAGCGGATCAGCCATATCGACCCTGCCAGTGGATTTGTTTATTATATCTCATCTCCCGACAATTTTACCCAACGCTACCTTTATCGAAGTTCGTTAACAAAAAGAGGAAAAGCTGAAAGAATCACCCCTTTGGACTTTTCTGGTCAAAATGCTTATCAAATATCGACAGATTCAAAATTCGCGATCCACACTTTTCAAAACACCACAACACCTCCAGTCTATACATTGGTTAGCTTACCCTTACATGAAAAAATCAGGGTTTTAGAAGAAAATCAAGAATTAAAATCCAAGTATTCGGCTTTGGGGTTGAATCCAAAGGAGTTTTTCAAAGTGGATATTGGAGAGGTGGAATTAGATGGATGGATGATCAAGCCCAAGGACTTTGATCCAGGTAAAAAGTACCCCCTTTTATTCTATGTCTATGGTGAACCGGCCGGTTCCACAGTTCAGGATTCCTGGATGGATGGAGATCTTTGGCATCATTACATGTCCCGACTGGGATATGTGGTCATCAGTATTGATAACCGCGGCACCAAAACTCCGAGGGGAAGAGAATGGCGTAAATCCATTTATGGCCAAATTGGGATTCTGGCCTCTTTTGACCAAAAGGCCGCCGCCGAACAAATCCTGAAAACCTATGACTTTATAGATTCTTCCCGAATAGGCACCTGGGGATGGAGTGGGGGAGGCCAGATGACCCTCAATTTGATGTTTCGGTTTCCCGACATTTATAAGGCCGGATTGGCATTGGCTTTTGTGTCTGACCAGCGACTGTATGATGCCACTTACCAAGAGCGGTATATGGGGCTTTTGGAAGATAATCTGAAAGGCTATATCGATGGATCACCTATTACATATGCTGAAAGACTTCAGGGAGAACTCATGATCATTCACGGTACAGCTGACGACAATGTTCATTACCAGAGTTTCGAAATGCTGGTTGACAAATTGATCAAACACAACAAGCAGTTCTCTATGATGTCCTATCCCATGCGGGCTCATGGGATCAATGAGCGCGAAAACACCTCCCTTCATTTAAGAGAGACCATGAAAACTTTCTGGTTGAGGAGTTTGC
Organism: Algoriphagus sp.; assembly: GCA_035458065.1. Classification (GTDB taxonomy): domain Bacteria; phylum Bacteroidota; class Bacteroidia; order Cytophagales; family Cyclobacteriaceae; genus Algoriphagus. The sequence continues at coordinate 8,298 of DATIAI010000485.1, forward strand.
CACCGGGCGGTAGGTGATCAATGGAATGGGCGAAAATCAATTCAATACTAAAAGCAGATGCATTCTCAGATAAACTGAAATTTTAAACTAAAAAGAATTGCTATGATTAATTGGAAAGGAGTATATCCCGCAATCACCACCAAATTCACCTCCGACGATCAGCTTGATTTAGCCACCTTTCAATCCAACATCCGGGTTCAAATGGAGGCAGGAGTACATGGAATTATTTTAGGTGGGAGCCTTGGAGAAGCCAGTACATTGACAAACTCTGAAAAGCATACCTTGATCAAGTCCACCTTGGAGACTTTGGAGGGGAGAATACCAGTGGTTCTAACCATTGCGGAGCAATCCACTAAGGACGCAATAGAAGCTGTAATCTCTGCCAATGACAGTGGTATCGAAGGATTTATGGTGCTTCCTCCCATGAGGTACAAGGCTGATGACAGGGAGACAATTATGTTTTTCAAGCAAATCGCTGCCGCAACCGAGCTTCCGATAATGATTTATAATAATCCCATTGATTATAAAATTCTGGTCACCCTGGACATGTTTGGAGAATTGGAAGAATGCAAAAACATCCAGGCTGTCAAAGAATCGACAAGGGACCTTTCTATGGTCACCAAAATGATCAACCGATTTGGAGACAGATTTAAAATCCTTTGTGGAGTTGATCCGATGGCCTATGAAAGTTTAGCCCTTGGAGTAGATGGGTGGGTAGCAGGATTAGTATGTGCATTTCCCTATGAAACGGTCGCTATCTACAACTTAATGAAAGAAGGGAGATTCAAAGAGGCCCTGAAAATCTATCGTTGGTTTTTCCCGCTTTTGGAATTGGATATTCATCCAAAATTGGTTCAATACATCAAATTGGCTGAGGTAGCAACAGGTTTGGGCACCGAAAATGTAAGAGCTCCTAGGCAAAAAATAGTCGGGGAGGAGCGGCAAAAAGTACTCAAAATTATCCGGGATTCTCTTGCTTCCAGACCTAAATTACCCAACTGGGAAAAAATCCAGATGTAGACCCAGGGAAATCGCTTTTACCATATTCGATAAAAATTATGTCACCCCTTTGGGGTTATCCTACATAATGAACACGTTTAAAGCTTTAATCCTGTTATCCTTCGGGATTGAAAAGCCAGTATGGCTGGATTTAGTATAGGTTCGACTGGCTAAACATTCAATTAAACCCCGCAAGGAGAGATATAAATTTTGAATGCGATTTCCCTGGATGTAGACGCCGTATTTGCCGGATTCAAAATTTCTTTTTCTTAAAGCATAATCAAGTAATTAATTGTAAGACCAAGCAACCTAATTGATGAAATTATTTCCTACAGCTACCTATAAAGAAAGAAGGTCCCGATTAAAGGAGAAAATGCCGTCAGGCATATTGATTTTTATGGGAAATGAGGAAAGCAGCAGCAACTTTAGGGATAATTGGTATCCTTTCAGACAGGATAGCACCTTTTTATATTTTTTCGGATTAGATATACCCGGTCTTACAGCAGTTATCGATGTTGATCAGGATTTGGAAATTCTATTTGGAAATAATCTGACCACAGAGGAATTGATTTGGCATGGATCCCATCCGCTTTTGTCCGAATTGGCTCAAGCTGTGGGAATCAATATTACCCGGCCAAAGAATGAGCTCACTCAGTTTTTTGCAAAAGCTGTTGGTAGGCAAATCCATTTCCTCCCGCCTTATCGGCCGGAAAACAGTCAAAAACTATCCGAATGGCTTTCTGCTTCAATTTCAGAAATCCACTCCGGTGCTTCTCCGAAATTTATCAAAGCAGTGGTTGCCTTACGCTCCATTAAGACTGAAGAGGAAATTGAGGAGATAAACAGAGCAGTGAACATCAGTGTGGGGATGCACAAAAAGGTAATGCAGGAAGCCAAACCCGGCATGAAAGAATACCAACTCCTAGGCCTGGTTACCGGAGAGGCATTGGCTTCAGGAGGGCATTTATCTTTTACTCCTATCATCACCATCGATGGTCAGACTCTTCACAATCATAATTATTCCAATACCCTGACAAGAGG
>DATIAI010000486.1:0-6063 GCA_035458065.1 Algoriphagus sp.
GGGCAAAAACTATTAAAATTTGAAATAATGCATTCATCAAAAGTAATTTATGGGGCCGCATTGGCCCTTTTTATCGTTTCCTGTTCCAAACCAGAAATGAAAACCGAAAACCCTGAACCTGATTCAAAAGTGAGAATCATGACTTTGGATCCCGGACATTTTCATGCCGGATTGATTCACAAATCCATGTATCCGAATGTAGATTCCACGGTTTATATTTTCGCTCCGGAGGGGGCTGAACTAAAAGATCACCTGAATCGGGTTGCCGGATATAACAACCGGCCTGAGAATCCCACAAGTTGGAATCTGGAAGTGTACACCGGTGCGGATTACCTGCAAAAGATGATTTCTCAGAAGCCGGGAAATGTGATGATGGTGGCAGGGAAAAATGACCAAAAGATCGATTACATCTTATCGGCAATCGAAAACGGAATTCACGTCTATGCCGACAAACCTTTGGTGATCAATCCTGAAGGCTTCCGAAAATTGTTGAAAGCAAGTCAGCTTGCAGAGGAAAAGAATCTGCTGCTCTTTGATATTATGACTGAGCGTTTTGAAATCACAACACTGCTTCAGCGGGAGCTTTCCATGATTCCGGATGTATTTGGAGAACTTGAAAACGGAACCCCGGAGAATCCTGCCATTACCAAAGAGTCGGTTCACCACTTCTTCAAATACGTATCTGGTGCGCCTTTGATCCGACCTGATTGGTTTTTTGATGTAACCAAAGAAGGTGACGGAATTGTAGACGTGACCACACATTTGGTGGATTTGATCCAATGGGAAGCTTTTCCGGAGGTGATATTGGATACCACGGATGTTCAGATGCTTTCTGCAAAAAGATGGGCAACTTCCCTGACCTTGGAGGAATTCCAGAAGGTGACAGGCAAAACTGAATTCTCTGATTTTCTTCAAAAAGATGTGAAAAACGGTAAACTGGAAGTTTTCTCCAACGGGGAAATGAACTATACGCTGAAAGGCAAGCATGCAAAAGCAAGTGTGATCTGGAATTTCCAAGCGCCGGAAGGCAGTGCAGATACCCACTACAGCATGATGCGCGGAACCAAGGCTAATTTGATTATCCGCCAAGGTAAGGAGGAGAATTACCGGCCAGCCTTGTATGTGGAGTTAATCGGTTCTGAGTTGGCACAATTGGAAAAAGCTGTCAAAGAAACACTTCAAGCCAAATATCCGGGAATCGATTTGCAGAAAATGCCTTCAGGCGAATACCAAGTGATCGTTCCTGATTCCTATCACAACGGTCACGAAGCACATTTTGCCCAAGTGACCGAGAAGTTTTTGGAATATTACAAAGCGGGAAAAATGGCAGCCTGGGAAGCTCCTAACATGATTACCAAGTATTACACAAATATCAAGGCTAGGGAATTTGCACTTAAGTAATCAGAGAAAATAAACAGAGGAGGGCTGAGTTGGTTTCATCATTCAACTCAGCCCTTTTATTTTATGACCAACTCTGAACCTTTTTTGGAAAATAAAAAGCTTACCGTCGCCATTGCAGGGGCCGGTGGATACATTGGAAGTTGGTTTATCAAGCATTTCAGGGAAAAGTATCAGCTGATTGGTTTAAGTCGTCAGCAGGTAAAATCCAATCCTTTTCCGGAGGTCGAATGGAGACAGGTGGAGCTGTACTCGATAACCTCGACTGTAGAGGCTTTGAAAGGGGTGGATGTGGCGATTTATTTGGTTCATTCCATGAATAATGCTTCGACTCGGCTCAATCAGGGGAGTTTCGAGGATACCGATCTGCTGCTTGCAGACAATTTTAGCCGAGCTGCTGCTATCAATGGTGTTCGACAGATTATATATCTCGGTGGGCTGCTGCCAGATGAGCAAGAGGAGAAACTTTCCCGCCATCTTAAAAGCAGATTGGAAGTAGAGCGTACTCTTGGGTCCAGAAAGTCAAAACTTACCGCCCTCAGGGCTTCGATTATTGTTGGTCCCGGTGGATCAAGTTTTGATATGATCAAAAACCTGGTGAGGAAACTCCCAGTGCTGATGTGCCCAAAGTGGACCGAATCCATGACCCAGCCCATTTCCCTAAAAAACACGCTTGAGATCCTGGATTCCTGCGTTGGAAATCCAAATGTTTTTGGGAAAGTAATAGAAATCGGCAGTCCTGAAGTCATGTCCTACCGAAGCATGCTAGAAAGGACCTCCAAAGTAATGGGCAAAAAGCGGTTGGTGTTTTCTGTTCCTGTTTTTTCACTCGGCCTTTCCAAGTTTTGGGTTGGGTTATTTGGTGAAAGTCCACCTCAATTGGTTTCACCATTGGTGGAAAGTTTACGACATACCCTGATTGTGACCCCCGAATTGAGCTTTAAAGAAAAAATAATCGACTACCATAGTTTTGAGGATTCGGTGAAAGATGCTTTAAATTCAAGCGAAACGCCGAATCTTCCGACTTTTCACAAAAATAAAGGAGTCAAAAATACAGTAAGGTCGATCCAGCGGATGAGTAATCCGGGAAGAAATTCAGCACTTTGGGTAGCCAATCGCTACAATATCTGGCTTCCCAGTTACTTCCGATTTCTGATCAATGGAAAAGTGAATGAGAAGGGAGATATCGGTTTTCATCTGCTTTGGGGCAAAAAACCGATGTTACAACTCACTTTGATTCCGGATCGAAGCGAAAAGGAACGACAATTATTTTATATCACCGGAGGCTGGTTGGTGAAGCGGTTTGATTATGGGTGGCTGGAGTTTAGAGAAGTCTTGGATAGCAAATACATAATCTCTGCTATTCACGAATTCGTACCTAGACTGCCTTGGTACGTATATGTGAGTACGCAGGCTAAGTTTCATGTTTGGGTAATGCAGCAATTCAAAAAATACCTAGAAAAGAAGTAGATTTATAATGATGAATTTCATTTTAGGATAAAATTTCAACCCAACTATTTTAGAGAAAACCAATTACATCATCATGAAAAATTTGGAATTTAAAAACGGAGATAAACTTCCCATTCTTGGTTTAGGGACTTGGAAGAGCAAACCCGGAGAAGTAAGGCAGGCGGTCTATTGGGCTATAGAGGCAGGATATCGGCACATAGACTGTGCAGCCATTTACCAAAATGAGCGGGAGGTAGGACAGGGGATTGCTGATGCAATGGCCGATGGAATGGTAAAACGAAAAGAACTTTTTGTAACCTCCAAGCTTTGGAATGATAGCCATAGACACGAGGATGTCAAGCCTGCCCTGGAAAAATCATTAGGCGACCTTCGCTTGGATTATTTAGACTTGTATTTGGTACATTGGCCGATTGCCTTCAAACCGGGAATTGGCTTTGCAACCCACAGAGAGGAGTATTATACTTACCAAGATGTCCCTTTGACACAAACTTGGGAGGCCATGCAGGAACAAAAATCCAGCGGATCGACCAAGCATATTGGAGTTTCCAACTTCAACCAGGCCAAATTGAAGGAGCTATTGGGAATGGGTGGAGAAGCTCCTGAAATGAACCAGGTTGAAATGCACCCTTTTCTGCCACAGGTCGGATTAGTTAAATTTTGCTCTGAAAATGGAATCCTGATGACTGCATATTCTCCATTGGGCTCGCCGGATTCCAGAAGCGAAAAACACAAAGACGATCCCAAACTGTTGGAAAATCCGGTGGTAAATTCGATCGCTCAAAAGCATTCAGCAACAGCCGGTCAGGTTTTGATAGCGTGGTCCATTGCCAAAGGAATTGCAGTTATTCCTAAATCTGCCAACCAAAACCGAATTATTGAAAATTTGAAATCCGCAGATTTGAAACTGGATTCCCAGGATATGGAATCCTTGGATCACATCGGAATCACTCATCGATTTGTTGATGGGAAATTTTTCACAGGGACCCAGAGTCCATATAAGTTGACAGACCTTTGGGATAGTTGAAAAAACAACCCCGGCTAAATTTCGGCCGGGGTTTCTATTTTTCCTTGGTTTTGTTATTCCTCTGTTTCGAGTATTTCGAGTATTTCAGCCAGTTGATCCAGATCTTTCAGGCCGGGTTTTAACTCCTCTCCTCCACTCAGTGAAATGCCGTAAATCCCGGTGTTTTCCACCAAGTCCAGCACATTTTCGAATCGAATTCCGGTTCCCAGGATCACCTTACAATTTTCAGAAAGTCTCTTAATCACTTCCAGGTCCCCATCTGAAAGAAGATCATCCTGAGAAAATGCATGAAGGATAATCCCAGATTCGCCCAAAAACTTGATCAATTCATCCTCAATTTGCCTGATTTTATCAATAGAGATTTTATAAATCAGGGAATAACCCATGCCAAGGAGTGATTTCAATTCTTCAATCTGGTCATATTCGATCCAAGTAATAGCGGGATATTCTTTGAGGATTTCTGTGATGTTGGGATGGGATTCATGGTTGAATTCACCGACAAACTCCACTCCCGAAACCCAACCGGTTATTTCCTTGAACAGTAATGGTGTGATGAATTTTCCTGAGGAACTATCCAGGTCAAAACCCAAAAGGTTGACATACATCCCAGAACCATATCTGGCATCGGTAAGGTTAGTAATGCTGTTTATTTTGACAAAAGTCTTAAGCGCCATGATAGAATTTGAATTGGGTGCTAAGGTAAGCAGGTCATTTTTCCCAGAAAAGTAAATGAGCGGTATCTAAAAATTCTTAAACTCTTCCTCATAGCCGAAAAATGAATGTATTTTTAGCGTTAAAATTTAGGCATGCACAATCGTCTTTCTCTCCTTCTTGTCTCATTCGCCTTGTTTCTAATGGCTTGTGAGGAAAAGACTGAATCACCAAGTCTAATTTTGGAGCAAGACTATCAGCCTTTAGGTATAGGTTATTTTTGGATTTACGAGGTTGCTGAGACGATCCATTTCGGAGAAAATGATTCGGAGGATTTTCAGTTTTTTTACAAGGATCTGGTTAGAAGTTCCTATTTAAATGCAGAAAATGAGGTGACCTACATCATTGAAAGGTCCAAATCCACAGACCAAAACACTTGGATATTTGAGTTGGAGTACACTCTGATTTACAGAGATAAACTGCTTTTGAGAACGATCCAAAACACTCCTGTAGCTGCTTTGGTTTTCCCTCCTGAAACCGGTAGAATTTGGAATGGTAAATCGTATCAGGCCGAAGGAGATGATGAATTCGAAATCGATTTTGCCGGTCAATCCCAACTTCCGGGGTTTGAAAGTATCCTTTCCGTCAGAGTTAACCAGGAAAACCTGGATGATAAAATTACCATTCGGGATATTCGGTATGAAGTGTATGGAAAAGGTGTGGGACTTTTGGAAAAGTATGATGAGGTGGTAACATATTGCTCACGAAATGACTGCTTGGGCGATCAATTGATTGACAGTGGCAGCAAGACACATTTGAAATTGGTAGAGTATGAGGCAAATTAAACTGTGGTTTGGATTAGTTCTTTGTATGAGTATGGGACTTTCAGCAAAGGCTCAGGATCGCTATGCCGTTTATTTCAAGTTCAAACCACAATCTGGACTATCACTTTCCAAACCTCAGGAATTTTTAACCCAAAAAGCTATCGATAGAAGAATCCGGGAAGGTATCCAAGCGGATAGCCTAGACTTACCGGTTTCTGCCAAATACTTAGAGGAAGTTTCCGCTCTTTCTGAATATGTGCTCTATTCCAGTAAATGGATGAATGCTGCGATTTTGGTTGCGGACAAGTCAAGTGCTGAGCAATTGAAAACTTTGCCTTATGTAGAAAAAGTAGAATTGGTGGCCCATGACTTTTTGAAACAACCGAATGCCAAAATGCGGTACAAAGTTTTTGCGTCTACTACCCTGGAAACCAATTGCAAAGTGCCTAAACTAAATAGCCGGGAACTTGCTATTACAGACAATACCTATGATTATCAAAATCAACTGATAGGCATCGACAAAATGCACGAAGAGGGCTTTACAGGAGAAGGAGTCACTGTTGCAGTTTTTGATGCTGGTTTTCCGGGTGTGAATACTGCTTCCCCTTTTTCGCATTTGATAGCCAACAATCAGATTATCGGTCAGAAGGATTTTGTCAGGCCATGGAACACCCAAGTTTTCATGGATAATCAGCA
>DATIAI010000487.1:0-2558 GCA_035458065.1 Algoriphagus sp.
GAAGGTCGATCTAGCGCTGTAATCTTTGCCGACGGAGCCGGAGCGGTGGTTTTAGGCGCTGTGGAGCAAGATCAGCCTGGAATCCTCAGCTCACATTTGCATTCTGAAGGTGCCTATGCAGAGGAATTGTACTGCATCGCACCAAGCTCAAGCGGCAAAGTCAGAATCTCCCAGGAGATGATTGAGCGTGGAGACTTTTTTCTGAAAATGAACGGGAATGCAGTTTTCAAACATGCCATAGTTCGGTTTTCAGAAGTGATCATGGAGGCTCTTGATCACAATGGGGTTACAACAGCAGATCTAGACTTGTTGATTCCTCACCAAGCCAACTTGAGAATCAGCCAATACATCCAACAAAAACTCCAGCTTCCTGATGAAAAAGTTTTTAATAACATCATGTATTTGGGCAATACTACTGCAGGGACAATTCCGATCGCACTTTCACAAGCTTGGGAACAGGGAAGATTAAAGCAAGGTGACTTGGTTTGCCTGGCCGCATTCGGTTCGGGATTTGCCTGGGCTTCCGTTCTGTTACGTTGGTAAAAAATGGACGAGTTCGAAAAACCTCTTGATCTTGATCTTTGGCTAAATGCAGACTTATTTCGTCAGCAAAATTTTCTTAAAAGTCAATTCATCAACCTTTTAGAAATGGTTGGAAACTCTATTTCAAATTTTGAATTTGAAGATATATCACCAAAATCAAGAGGCTCCAAAATTTCTAAAGGCAATGATTTGCTTGGGTTTCCCTACCAGGTTTTAGATTTGGTCCGGGATTTTGAAATCTCAAATGGAGTAAACATCCGGTTGCTTAACTGGTTTGGAAATGGTTTTTTCATCACAGTTTTTCTTGGGAAAAATAGGAGAAACCCAGTCGACCAATTATTAGAACTCGGTTTTTCCTTTGGATTATGTGAAAATCAATTTGACTATCCTGACTTGATTCTAAATAAAAATCAAACTACAGATTTGAAAAAAATCCAGGTTTCAACCCTTGGATTCCACCATTGGATCAAGTCCTTTGATATAGAATCAGATCCGAATTCAAATTCTGAGATTCTTTCCTTGGAAATAAAAAAAATCCTTGGTATTCTGAGGCTTGCCTCCGAACAAAGCAGGATTTAACTTAATTTTAAACAGGAAATGGGTTCGTACGTTGAAGTTATATCGAAATCTATTCCTTCGATCGTTTGTATTGGGTTCTGAAAAGAGCCGCACCGAAACCTATAAGACATGAGATATTTGCTGTTGGCAGTTTTTACCCTTCTATACTTTTCAGCTTATTCCCAGGAACCTCAACTGATCCAGCAATTCAATTCTGATTCCAGCATTATGGCGACTGGGGTATTCACAAATGGCCAAAGAGAAGGACTTTGGAAATTTTATAACCCAAAAACAAATACCCTGATTGCCGAAGGAACATTTTTGAATGGTAAAAAAGAAGGCGCTTGGAGCCAATTTTACCCTAATGGCAAAAGAAGGGAAACTTCCGAATATCGGGACGGAAAGCTTTTTGGTCCTGCTCAATATTTTGATAGTGAAGGAGCTTTAAAAAAGCAGGTTGTTTTTCAGGATAGCATTTTGGTGGGAAAATACACTGAATTTTTTGGCAAAGCGGGAAATCCCTCATACATCGATCCAACTCAGGTCTTGGTGGAGGGCCAATACGAAAATGGAAAAAGGACAGGTCAATGGGTCACATTTTATGAGTTTGGAGAATTAGCCGTAAGGGAATTTTATGTCAATGGGCTTAGGGAAGGCCCATATTTGGAATATGATCCCGATGGAAATGTGATCACTGAAGCCACCTATGTCAAAGGACAACTTGAGGGGAGTTTCAAAAGGTACATGTACATGATTCTCCTTGAAACAGGCAATTATAAAAACGGACAAAAAATCGGCGAATGGAGACGGTTTTTTCCTGGAACTAAAACAATTGAAGCAGAAGAGTATTTCGACCAAAACGGCAATAGAACAGGTGATTGGAAATACTATTATCAAACTACCCGATTGGCTCGCATTGAAAAATACGAAAACAATATTGCTGTGGGAGTTTGGGAAGAATACTTTCCAAACAAGGCACTTTCCAAGCGAAAAACATACGAATTGGGAGTCCCTGTGGGAGAATATATTGAATATCACAGTTCGGGACAGATCTCAGTTCAAGGCAAATATGAAAATGGCGCAAAAAGCGGAATATGGAAAAGCTTCTTCCCAGATGGAGAAATTTTCTCTATAGGAGAGTATAAAAACGACCAAAAAACCGGCCTTTGGAAGTATTTCAATAAAATCGGAATTCTCATTGCAGAAGGTGAATACATTCTGGGCCTGGAAGATGGCCAATGGTTTTATTACTATGATGGAGGGCAGCTCAAATCTGTAGGGACCTATAAATTGGGATTTGAAGATGGGATTTGGGGACTTTTCTATGACAACAAGCAATTGACACAAGAGGAATTTTGGGACAATGGCAGGCTGAGAAATGTAGGAGATTATTTCAGTTTTGATGGTGCAACCAAGCTTGACAAAGGAACACTTAAAGACGGTGACGGCACCCGAAT
>DATIAI010000488.1:0-2204 GCA_035458065.1 Algoriphagus sp.
TTGCTGAAAATAGGAGTACAGGGATATATCTGGTCATGGAATTTTTTTTTAACAATTCCACGGCCTTCTCACCGCCTATTTCAGGTATCCAAAGGTCCATTAAAATCAGGTCGGGTTTATAGCTCTTCACATCATTAATCACATTTTCACATCTGGACAAAGTCTTCACCTGATAGTGAAATTTTTTAAAAAACATTTGGCACATGGTCAAAATCTCAATATTGTCATCATAAATAATGATCCGTTTCTCCAAATTAGCCTGATGGTGTTGGATTTCTTCTAGTTCTTTAATTTGCATAATGGTTTTTATTGTGATGAGGAATTATTGATAGGTAACAAAAAATAAAAGGTGCTTCCTTTTCCAGCTTCACTTGTTGCCCACAATTTTCCTTTGTGACGCTGGATGATTTCAAACGAAATAAACAACCCAATACCCAAACCCTGAAAATGAACAGCATGGTCTTCAATCCGATGATATTTATCGAATATCTTATCGAGACTGGATTGGGCAATCCCTATACCTGCGTCCTTTACTGAAACTTGGATTGTATCGCCTTCCTGCTTGAAATCTATAAATACCACATCTGCATCCGGAGAGTATTTTATGGCATTGGTCAATAAATTAATAACTACTTGCTGCAGCCTGTGCTTATCACCAAATACCGGATCGCGGACTTCTCCGGATTTAATAATTCTGTGGATAGGAGTGGTAAGCTGTATGCTTTCCACGGTGTCATGGATCAAATCATTAAAATTAAAAGTGGCAAGGTTATACTGTAATTTCCCAAGCCTTATTTTGCTTACGTCCAGTAATTCACTCGCAAGTTCGGTGAGTCGATCCACTGACTCGATGGCTTTTTTCGTAAAAAGTATTGCTTCCCCGTTGCTTTCATCCAAAGTAAATTCTAGCATTTGCAGATAGGCTTTGGCAGTGGTCAGCGGTGTCTTCATTTCATGGCTTGCAATGCTTACAAATTCATCCTTTCTCTCATCGTTTAGTTTTTGTTCATTGATGTCGGTAAATGCCCCTACCCATTTTATAATTTTATTGCCTTTATCAAAAACAGGTTCCCCGTTTACGGAGTGCCATCTGTACTCGTCTTCTTTATTTTTAAGCCGAACTTCTGATTTGAAAATATTGCCTGTTGTTAAACTGTGGATCCAGGCGGAATTGATCAGATTGTAGTCCTCAGGATGTATGATAGCTTTCCATTCTGCTTCACCGGAGGGTTCCAGTCCGGAATATTCTTTCCATCGGATGGAGGAAAATTCTGCATTGCCAAGCTCATCGGTAACCCAAATTAACTGAGGCAGTGTTTGTGCAAGTAAACGGAAACGCTCCTCGCTATCCCTGATTTCTTTTTCAAACAGTTTTTGCTTGGTGATATCTCTAAAGGTCCAACTCCAGGCATAATTGGTCCCGTCTTCACCGATAACCGGGTATCCGTTACGCTCAACCCATTTCCCGTCCATAAATTCCAGGTGATCATGGCTGGTTTCTGTAGGATTCTCGTAGAGATACCTCACTTTATCTATAAACAGTTGTGGGTGAAGCAGTTGCGACATAGCAAAAGTCAATGCTGCATCATCATCCTGATCAGCTAAGATGTGTTGCGGCATGTTCCAAATTTCAATGAACCGCTGGTTGTAGGAAATAATTTTACCTTTTGCATCCACCAGCATTATCCCATCTACACCAGCCTGATTATGTGCTTCTAACAGAGCTGTGCGATAAGCCAATTTTTCTTCCGCCAATTTTTCTTCATGCGCATCCATCACTGTTCCGATCATGCCTTCAAAAACACCATTTGCGTCAAACTTCGGGCTTCCGAAATCTACAGCCCAACGATATTCTCCTCCAGAATTGCGAAACCTGGATAAATTGGAAAATGGTTTCTGGGAAGAATTGGCTGAAATAAAAATTTCTCCCGCCTGTTCTCTATCCTTAGGGTGTATGGCTTCCAGCCATCCAAAGCCCAGCGCCTGTTCTTTGGTTTGCCCGGTAAAGTCGTACCAGAGCTTATTCAGATAGCTGCAACTTCCATCTGGTTCGGTAATCCAGATAATTGCAGGAACGGTATCGGTTAGCCTGCGGAAATAGGATTCACTTTCCCTTATTTTTTGGGCTGCTATCTTTTGTTCAGTGATATCGGTGTGTACTCCAACCCATTCCCGCAAAGAACTGTCCGCATTAAAAATGGGTA
>DATIAI010000489.1:0-6037 GCA_035458065.1 Algoriphagus sp.
CATAAAGCTGAATCCACCCGTCTGTCCAAGTCCGGGAATAGCCGGTGGCGGAACCACAACAATATTAGCCCCTTCGATGGCCCGGAATTTCCCGTTGAGCGCTCCGATAATGCCAAAGAGTTGCAAGGATGGATCCTTTCGCTGTTCCCAAGGATGCATCTGTACAAAGAAAGTGGCAGAATTTGGTTTGAAGGAGAAGTTGATCGCGTTCAGTCCGCCGATTCCGGTCACGTTGTTGACACCTTCGGTACTTCGAATCAGTTGGACCATTTCCGCCATGACTTCGCGGGTTCTGGAACTGGATGCCCCTTCGGGTAATTCCACTGAAACGAACAATCGACCTTCATCTTCAGTCGGCAAAAATCCGGTTGGCTTGGCCTGGAATAGACCAAATGTTCCGGCAAAAATGCAGACCAAAAGCACCAAAACCAGCGGCGCACGCTTTATCCAGGTTTTGACTCCACTGGAATAAGAGGAAGTGACCCGCTCAAACCAATTGTTGAACCAAAAGAAAAACTTGTTCAAGCCTTTGCCATCCTTGGTGACCTCAGATGGTCTCAACAAAATGCTGCAAAGCGCCGGAGTCAAAGTCAAAGCAACAAATGCTGAAATCAACACGGAAATAGCGATTGTGATCGCAAACTGCTGGTACATTCTTCCCACAATGCCAGGAATAAATCCTACCGGAATAAATACTGCTGCCAAAATCAAAGCAATCGCGATAACCGGAGCTGTGATATCCTTCATCGCTCTGCGCGTGGCTTCTTTTGCCGAAAGCTTAAATCTGTCAATGTAATGTTGAGCTGCTTCGACCACTACAATCGCGTCATCTACCACGATGCCAATCGCAAGCACAAACCCGAACATCGTCAGCGTGTTGATGGTAAATCCCAATGGCACGAAGAAAATGAACGTCCCGATGATCGACACCGGAATCGCCAAAATCGGAACCAAGGTCGCTCTCCAACTTTGCAAAAAGAGGAACACTACCACGATGACCAAAAGCAAAGCCTCAGCGAAAGTCTTAAGCACTTCATTGATGGAAACCTCCACCACTGAGACTGATTCGAAAGGAACTACGTAGTCCATGTCTGCCGGGAAAGCCGCTTTGAGCTCATCCAAAGCTGCATAAACTCCTTCAGCAGTTTCGACCGCATTACTTCCCGGAGCTTGATAAACCAAGAGAATGGCTGCTTCTTGGCCGTTCACTGTAGAGTAACGACCGTAGTCAAACTGACCCAATTCCACCCGGGCAATATCTTTGAGGTAAACAAGGGAACCATCCTCAGGATTGGTCCGGACGATGATGTTTTCAAATTCCTCCTGCTCTACCAAGCGACCATTTACTGTGATCGGATATTCGAAAGCCTGAGAACTGAACTGCGGCATACCACCCACTGTACCGGCTGCTACCTGAAGGTTTTGCTCCTGAATTGCAGCGGTCACCTGGGAAGTTGGGATGCCATATTGAGCCATCTTGTCCGGTCTCAGCCAAACACGCATCGAAAAGTCCTGGCCAATCGCATTGATATCACCGACTCCTTTGACACGGAGAAGGGCATCTTTGATGAAGATGTTGGTATAGTTGGAGAGGAATTTCGGATCATGAGTTCCTTTGGGTGAATAGATACTGATCACCATCATGATACTCGGATTCCGTTTTCTTACCACCACACCCAGTCTTCGCACAGCTTCCGGAAGAGTCGGTTCGGCGATGCTAACCCGGTTTTGAACATCCAGCGTCGCGATATCAATGTTTGTCCCCACATCGAAGGTCACATTCATCTGCATCTGGCCGGTACTGGTATTATTAGAGCTGATGTACGCCATTCCGGGAGTTCCGTTAACCTGAGTTTCGATCGGAGTAGCCACCGTTTGTTCCACTGTTTGGGCATCCGAACCTACATAGTTGGCGGCAACAGAAACTACCGGCGGGGTAATGTCCGGATATTGGGTCACCGGCAGATTAAATGCCGCCAAGGCACCCACCAGGACGATTACGATGGATATCACCATCGCCATCACCGGGCGTTTTATGAATATTTCTGAAATCATTTCTTAGGATTCTATTTTTGAAAAAAATGAAAAGGCCTTATTGAATTGTGACTTTTGCTCCCTGACGGAGTTTTTGCAAACCATCCACCACAATAGTCTGCCCCGGCTCCAGGCCTTCTCTGACGGCTATATCTGACCCAAAAACGGTTCCCAGCTTAAGTGTTTGCTGAGTCACAGTGCTGTCTTGGCCGATGACATAGACGAAATACTCTCCCATCTGCTCGGTCACGGCTTTATAAGGAATCACGAGTTGGTCTCCAAAATCCGCATTGACCACCTGCAGTGTTCCGGTCATACCCGGCACCAGCATTCCTTCTGAATTCGGGAATTCGACCCGAACATTCAGCGTCCCTGTTTGTCGTCCAACAGCACGGTCAATGGTCGCCAATTTTCCGGGCAGAGGATAAACACTGCCGTCACCCAGCCTCAAGGTGAATAATGAATCAGGTAAATCAGTAGCATTCATCAATCTATTGAATCTTGGGATCTCCTTCTCATTGATCACAAAATCAACCTGAACCGGATCGGTGGAAGAAAGTGTGTTGAGCAATGGCTGCCCGGGAGAAACTTGGGCACCGAGTCTTACCTGAGAAATCCCGATTCTACCGGCAAAAGGTGCCGTGATTTGGGAGTAGCCCAAATCAGTTTCGGTGGAAGCCACCTGAGCCTCCGCAGCCTGAACCTGAGCTTCAGCAGCCAAAAGTTCGGCTTTGGCATTATCCAAAACCTGCTTTGCAATGGCTTCATTTTGATCCAGTCGCTCATAGCGATCTACGTCTTTTTTGATCCTTGCCAAATTGGCTTTTGCGGAAGCAAGAGAAGCCACGGCCTGATTCTTTGCTGCGACATATTTGCTTTGGTCAATCTGATAGAGTTTTTGACCCTTGACCACCTGCTGACCATCCTGGACAAAAATCTGAGTGATATACCCACTGACTTGCGGACGGATTTCGATTTCATTGAGTGCTACGACTGTGGCCGGATAAGTATCCAGACCTTTGACAGATTTGCTGGTCACCTGATAGACCGAAACTGCCACAGGAGGCGCAGGAGGCGGTGTCTGGGCTGAATTTCCACAGCTAAAGCCTACCGTTCCCAGAAGTGCAAAGAATAAGATGCTTGGATTAAAATATTTCATAATAAAATCAAAATGAGGATTCAATGGAAGTTGGATTGATCTGACCCATGGCCCGCAAAAGATCCAGTTTGCTGGAAAGGACACTGTAGAGGGCATTGTAATTGTTGAGCTGGGCAGTTCTGAGTTCGGATTCGGCCACGACCAAATCGACATATGCCTTCACCCCTTCATCGTACTGAAGCTTGATCGTATTATACACTTCCTCGGCCAGATCCAGATTACCCTGGAGCGTCTGCCAGGTGAAATAGTTGCTGTTGTAATCCGCCAAGGCTGTTTCAAATTCAGTATTGAGTTGCTTCTCAAAATCGGTCAGAGAGACCTGTGATTTTTCCTGCTTTAGCTTAGCCAACTTCACTTCATCGGAACGTTTTCCTCCCTGGAAAATCGGAATGGTAGCTGTCAGGCCCAGACCCGAAGTAGGAAAGGATTCCTCCAAAAGCGCCGAGAACCGCTGGTTGAAAAAGAGAAAATTGTAATTGTAATATCCCTTTACTGTAGGAATATAGGCCCATTTCGAATAACTGGTTTCCAGCTCAGCCAGAGAATATTGAGTTTTTGCGAGCTGGTATTCCACGCGGTTTTCGAGGAGGAAATCAGGTGAAATTTCCATCATCGCCTGATTTTCCATTTCATTATAGCTGTATTCCAGAGTCAGGTCCAGATCCAGGGGGTAGCCGGCTACCTGCTTGAGGTATGCATATTTGGCTTCCAGAAATGACTGCTGCCGGTTTCGCTCACTCTGAAGGTTGGCGAGGCTAATACTCGCTCTTTGAAAATCAGTCTTGTCCACCAATCCCACTTCATAGCGGTTCTTGGCATCCTTAAATTGCTTTTCCTGTCGGACAATGTTTTGATCAAACACCCGGATTTGCTCCATACTGAGCAGCAGATCATAATAAGCCTTGGCAACAGTTATTACCGTGTTGATCCTCTGCGTTTCAAGGGTTTGACTTAGCTGCGTCCGAATCAGTTTTGAACCTTTTGAAGCCAGAAAAACATCCCTGTTGAAAATCGTCTGATCTAACACCAAGTTGAGGTTACCAGAATACGGCTGGCCAAATGTAATCAGCTGATCCCCGATGGGCTGAGTCCGTAGTTTTAGGTTGTTGGTCAGTTCCGAATTGGCAGAAATCTGGGGAAACCAACCTGCTATCTCCGACTTAATCTGCCGGTCGCCGATCTCCTCGTCCAATACTGACATCTGAATCATTGGGCTGTTGATCAAGGCATAGTTGACCATCTCCCCGACCGTGAAATGGGTGCTGTCTTCGGGAACTTCCTGGGCTTTCAACCCGGCGGCGGAAGCGAGCCAAAAAACACAAAGTAGAAATCGTCTTTGTTTCATTAAAATATAGTTGGATTAAAAGATTGCTATTGAAATTTGATTCCATCCCAAACCATTTTGGGAATCAGGTGGAGATCTTGGGAAGCCGAAGCAGTTTTTGTTTTGAAATAGGTTTTGAAGCGAATCAGGGAGATAATACTTCCCATAACCATAATTGAAAGAATCTTGGGATTGAGAGGTCTTAAATATCCTGACTCAACACCTTCCTTGAAAAATGCCACTGTCCATTCTCCCCAAGGATCATTTTCAAGCTGAATTGCATCTGTGTTATAAGGACTGCTGGAAAACTGATCCAAAAAGCTCTGAAATGCCGGCCTTTCCTGATAAAGTGAAGTCAGGTTATTCCAGAAATCAAAAAAGCGCTCCTCAAAGTTCTTTTTGGGGTCATCTTTTTCACTGATCTCTTTCATTACCTCAGATTTCACATAGCGATAAAGCTCCAAAATCATCTCATCCTTACTTTCGAAGTAAGTGTAAACCGATCCTGCGGCCACGGCAGCCTGCTTTGCCACCTGACTGATCGGACACCCGTGGAAGCCATTTTCTCTGATCAGCTCTAAAGCACTTTCAAGAATCTGAACTTTTTTGCCTGTATTTTGATCCATACTTTTCAACTGAATGAACGTTCAATCACGGGCAATAGCTTTAAGTTCCCTGTGTCCGGAATTTTTTGGGGTTTTTATTTAAAAGGCAGAAAAACAAAGTGGAAATGATGGAACAATGAGGAAATAAAAAAACCGGAAGAGCAGATCCTCCGGCTTTATGGAATAAACTCAAAACTAACTCAAACTTTTTCCAATGTCATTTGCTTAGGCAAGATCCTACGGCTTTTCTTTTCTTTATTCCTTCTCCCCCACCAGATCAGAAATCCGGTCACGGGCAATGAAGCAATGATCGCACTCAGGAAAAAAGCCAGGACTTTGCCTGCCAATCCACCGATCGCTCCGACATGGATGTCGTAGTTCATGCGATTCAATTTGTCACCAAAAGTGGCTTCGTGATACCTGCCCCAGACATGGTCAACTGGGAGTTCTTCTAAGGTATATTGGTCGAAATACCGATAATCCATCTTCCAATAAGTGTCTGCATCCGGATTGGCATTAGCAGCAATAGAGCCATGCTCATAGTCAGGCGGATGGACTTCAATCCAGTCAGCTTCGGGATATTCCGCATTCATTTTCATCCAAACCCGATCCAATGCAGGAATTTCTACCGGTGAATTCCGCGATGAATCCGAAACCGGGGCATAATATTCGACAAACTTTTTGCCTCCATTGGTGGCAGCATAAAGACCGTCCCTAAACCAGGTAAAACCCCAAACCAATCCAGTCAAGGCAAATACTAGTGCGAAAATCATCACATAAAAACCCAATATTTTGTGTAAGTCATAGTTTTTGCGGCGCCAGCGAGCATCCCATCTGATTTTGAAGCTCTTTTCAACTCCTTGCTTCTTTTTGGGCCACCAAAGAATCAGACCTGAAATCACCATGACCAAAAAG
>DATIAI010000490.1:0-5495 GCA_035458065.1 Algoriphagus sp.
TTGAAGCCCCATGATACGCTGGGAGTGCTTTTCCCCAAAATTAACCGGAGTCTCATGCAAAAGGCTTGGAAATATGGGTGCACATCCCAAACCCACTAGGAGAAAACCCGGCAAAAGGAACTGGTCAAAGGGAAGGAAAAGCATTAACAGTCCCAAACCGATTACTCCTTGTCCCAGATAGACCAATTGCCTGTTGGTAAAATGGGCAGTCAAAAAGCCCGAGAAAAACCTTCCGATTGTAATTCCTAAATAATACAGTGAAGTTAGCCTGGCTGCCTGATCTGCTTCCAATCCCCGTTCAAAAACCAGATAACTGGCCCCCCAAAGCCCAAAAGTTGCTTCGATGGTACAATAGCAAAAGAACACCAACAAGGCTTGCTTGAGCCCGGGTAAGGATTGTAGCAAACCAAAAAGGGAATGGGATTGGTCTTCTGTTGCGTCGGATTTCCCATTTTTGCTCTGCGTCCAAAACGGCAGGGAAAGAAGCAAAAGCAGGACTAAGCCGAGCTGAATCCAAGCGACGGTGTGGTATCCTCCTGACCAGGAATCTCCCCTGGCAAGGTATCCCGCCATAATCATCGGACCGATGGCTGCCCCCACTCCCCAAAAGGAATGAAGCCAGTTCATGTGCCGGGCCTGGTAGTGAATAGCCACATAATTGTTCAATGCCGAATCCACACTTCCCGCACCCAAACCCAGTGGAATTGCCAAAAGGCAGAGATATAGAAAGTGGTGGGAATAGGAAAATCCCAGTAAGGCCAAAGCCGTCATCAAGACGCTGAAAGTTGTCACCACGGGCACACCAAAACCCTGAATCAACCTTCCGCTGAAGAGGCTGGAAATCACTGTTCCTGCAGCTACGATCATGGAGATTATCCCCGCATAATCCACCGGGACGCCCAAATCTCCGAACATAGCCGGCCAAGCTGCACCCAAAAGTGAGTCTGGAAGTCCCAGACTGATAAATGCCAGATAGATAACCAGGAGGAGAAGCCGCTTTTTCAAATGCCAGGATTAGGGTGTTAAGGGAATTGGGGTTGCTCTCAGCTAAAATCAGAAAAGATGGGGAGTTCTCCAATTTACATTCCTTTAGGTTATATATTAAAGCAGGACAGTTTTATAGGAAAGACTTAGTCTCTTGGGATTGTAGAAATAAAGAACGATGCAAAAAATACTATTCCTCTACCTGCTTTTTGGGTTCTCTTTTCATGCTTTTTCTCAGCAGAATAGACCCAACGTCATCTTTATCCTGACTGATGATCAGCGCTGGGATGCACTGGGCTTTGCCGGAAATCCCATTATCCAGACTCCCGAGATGGACCGACTGGCAGCTTCCGGGATTTATTATGAAAATGCCTTTGTCACCACACCGATTTGTGCTGCTAGTCGGGCCAGTATTTTGACCGGACTTTACGAAAGAACCCACGGCTATACCTTTGGACAAGGTGATATCAAGCAGCCCTACATGGATCAATCCTATCCGGTGGAGTTGAAAAAGGCTGGGTATTACACGGGTTTTTTTGGGAAGTTCGGGGTGAATTATCCGGGTTTTGATTCGCTTTTTGATCAGGGAGAAGATTACGACCGCAACGGAAAATTCAAGGACAAAAGAGGTTATTTCTTCAAAACACTTGGAAAAGATACCGTCCACCTGACCCGCTATACGGGACAGCAGGCGATTGATTTTATTCAAAAAGCTCCGAAAGAAAAGCCTTTTATGCTTTCCCTGAGCTTCAGTGCTCCGCATGCGCACGATCCCGCCCCGCTTCAATATTTCTGGTCTCCCGAGTTTGATACGATGTACCAAAATGTGACCATACCGGATCCGATCATGGCATCGGATGCAGAGTTTTTGGCCCAACCGGAGTACGTCCGAACAGGGGAAAACCGCACCCGCTGGCACTGGCGATTTGATACTCCTGAAAAGTATCAGCACAGCGTGAAGGGGTACTACCGGATGATCTCAGAAGTGGATTCAGAAATCGGGAAAATCCGCAGGGCTTTAACCGAAAAGGGCCTGGCAGAAAATACTGTGATCATCCTGATGGGAGACAACGGGTACTTTCTCGGAGAGCGACAACTGGCAGGCAAGTGGCTGATGTACGACAATTCCCTAAGGGTGCCGCTGATTGTTTTTGATCCCAGGGAAAAAGGGGGAAAGATGGAAAAGGCCTTTGCCTTGAATATTGATGTCCCTGCTACGATATTGGATTTTGCCGGAATAAAATCTCCCAAATCCTGGCAGGGGCTTTCCCTGAATTCCACCCAATTATCTAAGCGAACCGAATTCCTGACCGAACATCTCTGGCAGACTCCGATCATTCCACCAAGCGAGGCTATCCGCACCGAGCGATGGAAATACTTTCGGTATATCAATGATCCAGGCCACGAGGAACTGTATGATCTGAGTGTGGATCCACTGGAGCAAAATAATCTGGCAAAAAATCCCGGGCATTTGACGATTCTGAACGAACTTCGCAAGAAGATGGAGGATAAAGTAAATGGGTATTTGAAGGAAAGGGTGGAGTAGAAGTGTGTAAGAGATCAAAAAATAGGCGAGTGATTATATTCACCCGATCAAACGCCATAAAAAATCAAACTTAAATAAGCCAGTAAAGCGAGAGAATCTCACATTTCAGAATTTGTCTCTGAGACTTTCATGAAATTGTAGGATGATATATTTAGAGGTGAATCTCTTTTCCGGTTTTAAATTTTTCCCAGAAGAGAATGAAATTGACCTTGGGTAATTCCGGACAAATGAGCTTTTTGTAGATGGCAAAATAGAACTTGTCTAATCAAATTGAATGCGCTGTTTCCTGGAAGGATTGGTTCGACTAGTTTGAGCAAATGTCACCAAAGCAATTTCCTTAAATCGACTACCCTGCCTGCCCGGGTTTTTATTCGGACAAAGGGGGAATCCAAAACTTCCCAGCTCTCAACCAGCCCATGATTTAGGATCAAAAAATCCTGCTCCAAATAATGACGGGGCCTTCTGCCGGTCAGAGAAAAATCGGTCTTTCCGTTGATCTTAAATTCCAGGGATTTTCCAGGAGGCAAGGACGCGATTTTCATATCGTCACGGCTCGGATCTCCCACGTTGAAATAATTCCAATGGAATTGAACTTCAAGTTTTTCTCCCTCCAGGCTGAATCTCAAGGGTGCAAAATCCCATGCCTGATTGGCCTGGAATAAATTGATTTCGGAATCCGAAGCGGCTCCATCTTGAAAAATGACCAGATATTTTTTACCGGTCTGATCAAAGTCTTGAGTCAGATTTTCTGCCAAAAAGAGCCTTTTTCCGGATACATAAGCGCTGAGTTCCATCTCTTCCGGCAGAGGAAGCCAATCCAAAAGATTCAGTTCGGCCTTTTCATCTTTGCCCCATCGAAGATGACGCCGGACCACTTGGATTACTGATATGGGAAATGGCAAGGCGGTGGAAATGGCTCTCATCAAGGCTGAAAATAGGACGAAATAGCTGGAAATCCAGAACAGTTTGCGCGGATTATGAAATTCCTTCTTTTGGATTCCAGCTCAGTCTCCCGTCCATTAGTCTGTGATGAAGCTGGGCCAGTCCTTTGTCAAACTGCTGAGTGGAGACGAGTTTCCTTGGGTTTTACCGTGTTCGGCGGACAGTTTTCACCTATTAGTCGGTCCAGAAAATGGTCGTCTTTAGCGGAATTCCCGGGAAGTACCGATAAAAAATTCCCGATATTTAATAGGAAGTGAGGTTGCTCCGGAGAAGGCCTCGGGAGAAAATTTGGGTTTTTTAAATAGATGAGATTATGAATATCAAACACGCCATATCAGCAAAAACTGCCAATTCAGACAAATCACTTTCGAGTGCAAATGTTCTCACCTTCAACCAGTCCGAAGCGGAATACAAAAAAATCCAAAAGGAACTAAAGCAATTGGATAAACAAAGAAAGGAGCTTCTGGATCGTATGAAAGCCTTTGAAGCCCAGCAAAAAGCCTTTGTTTCAAGGGTAGAAAATCTGGAAGCAGCATACGACGGCATCAATTCGACTCCGAACTCTCCTTCATCAGGAAGAGGAAAATCACCGGCTCCGGCAGGCGGTGCGTCCACCCAGTTGAAGGAAATGCAAATGTCATTCAGTATGCAATACCTCCAGCTTCAGCAGCAGATGCAGAATGAAAACAGGAGTTTCACGGCCATCAGTAACATCATGAAGACGAAACACGACACCGCGAAAAACAGTATTTCGAATATCCGGTAAGCTGGTAAGTGGCAGCTTGGTGAAATTTTGGTAACCTGGGTTTTTCTGGACATCAAGCCCTAGGTTATTTTCAGAAACAAAATCAATGAAACCAGCAAGGTCGTTCCTGTAAGTGCAATGGTGTTAGTTAGTTTTCGAGCCTTGTCTGAATCGTTGAAAGCTTTCTCAGTTGCCAGATAAATTAGCAACCCAACTGTGCCTCCTAATGTGTTGTTGATCAGATCTGCCGTGTCAAAGATTCCAATTTTGTAGATGAATTGAAGTACTTCGAACAACAGGCTAGTCAGGAAGGCCAGGAGGATTTTTTTTCCAACGCTCCATTCTTTAAATAAAATACCGGCATATAAGCCAAGCGGAATAAAAAGAAGGATATTCAGTAAGAGTTCGCCAAGTTCAAACTTATTGTTCGGGAATAGATCGCCGCCGTAGGGGATAAGGTTGACGCCTCTCAAATTCCCTCTGTTTGGGAATTGAATGTTGAATTTCAATACAATAGTCCAGAATAGCACAATCAAATAAACAGCGAACAAGACTAGGGTTAACTTCCGTGATTTGATTGTTTCCTTCATAGAGTAGGGGCTATTTTTGGCAATAGCATTTCCGGAAAAGTGGAATGACTTCCTTATGCAATTTAAGGCAGAATCATTAGATCACTTTAGTTTAAAAATAATTTTTCTCTAAGCTCCGATTCTTCCAGTTTTGACTTCTCCGACTCGTTGGTAGTAGGCAAGGATCACTCCGCTTGGGGTCGCTACGCTTTCTGCAAGGGTAAATGCGACAGGAATCGCTCTGTCGTCAAATAACCTTTTCCCATGACCTAAAATCACCGGGTGGATCATCAGCCAGAATTCATCGATCAGATCATGCTGTAGCAGCAGTTGAACGACCTGACTGCTGCCCCAAACGTGGATGTCCAAACCTTCGGTGGATTTGATTTTTTCGATATCAGACACCGTTTCAATGAAAACCGAGTTTTTCCAATCCGATTTTTTTCGGGTCCGGGACAGGGTGTATTTGGTGACATCATTGATAGTGGGCCAATATTCGGTATGCGTCGGCCAATAGTTTTCCCAAATCTCAAATGTTTTTCTCCCAAGCAACAGGTCAGCAGGCTTCAGGAGCCGTTCCATGATTTTGTTGGAGACTTCGTCGTCGTAGGGAGCCACCCAACCGCCGTATTGGAAGCCGCCTGATGGGTCTTCTTCAGGACCGCCTGGCCCTTGCATCACTCCATCCAGTGAAATGAAGGATAAGACA
>DATIAI010000491.1:0-5940 GCA_035458065.1 Algoriphagus sp.
CATACAGTATGTGTACCGGAATCCTCCGGACCAGTTTCACAGCAACCATTCCGATAAAATCCGGTCATGGGGGATGTACTGCAAGCAATCAATTCCTCCCCAAATACATTTTTAGCCATAAATTTTCGGATTTAAAGCGACCCAAATAGCCCAGCCAATCAAAATTGGTTGAATCAAAATAAGCCTGATCCATCCCAACCACTCATCAACGCAAAGCTGATCACCGATGCAGGATCTCATCTGAATAAAGTACCAGTGTGCCGGAATAAACGCAACTAGCATCAAAACTACTCCCCATGCAGCTTTTGATCGAAGCGGATAATTTAGAATTCCCAATCCTAACAAAACTTCTGAAATCCCTGCTAGGTAATTTATAAGTTCAGGATTGGAAAAATAAGGAGGAATCAATGGGTGGTAAAATTCGGGTGTAAGAAAATGGTTGATTCCAGCAATCAAATAGAAATACCCCATCCCCCGAATGATAACTTTTCTCAACAAAACTCCCTTTCCCATAATTAAAATAAACCCAGAGTTTAAACTCAAAAACCTCTGAATCTCAATTTACTAAGTCCATAGAGATAGAGAACTTTGGAATATCTCAACATCAAAGGCAGCAAGAGTAGATTCAGTACCACAACGGTAGTTAGATACATCCATAGCTTAGGCACCTCGACCAGCACATTGATTGCTGTGAGTGAAGAAATCACCAAAGCCACCGAAAACGCGTAGCTGATATACATTGCTCCGTAATAAAAATCCGGTTCGGGTTGAAAATTGGCACCACAGACTGAGCAATTCTTATTTACATCCGACAGTTTATAAAAGCTGAACATACTCACAGCATACAATTTTCCTTCCCGACATTGCGGACATTTGGCTCCAAGAATAGCCAGGATCAATCTTTTAGGCATAATTAGTTGATGCAATTAGAGATATGTATTTCTCTCTAAAAGGAAACCAAAGTTACCCCTTCATTTGGATGAATTAAAGTTTTTTAATAAACCAAACCAGATCCAAACCGTAACTTTGGGCATGATTAAGGTAAAATCAAAATCGGTGATCTGGCGGCTACGGCAAAGTGGCTGGTCAAAGGTTTTCCTTTTTCTGTTGGTAATCAACTTCATAAATCTATCTGCAAATTTTTACGAAGGAAATATTCTCATTTCCGGAGCAGTTGACATGAGTGATCCCGTGGATACAATTTCCGAGTTGATTTTTGAATGGGCCCTGGATGGCGGTGACGACCTCATCCCTGACAATGGCACGCAACAAGAGGACAACTCACTGGAAAAAATCAAATTAGTAATTGCAGAAATTCCCGGTTTTAACCTTTGTATTCCAATTTTTGATTTCGAGAATCCCAGTTTTTCATACTCAGATAGCCTAATTAACGGGTTCTTTTCATCTTCCTCCCCTCCCCCTGATCGCTGCTGATTTTTTCTTGAATCTCATTCAGAAGCAGTAATCAACTAAACCTAATATGAAAAAAATTCTAATCCTGACCCTATTGGGTTTTGGGAGCTTTTGTGCGCATGCGCAAATAAATACAGATACCCTAAAAGTTCAGAGACAAATTAGAGACAGCCTTTTTATTGAAGAGGTAGAAAATCCGCAGTCTTATCAAAAGCCAAAAGTGCTTCATGCCGAACCCTTATACATTGACCTGATACGTGATCTTGGCGCAAGAAAGGGGGAAAAAGAGTGGAATGTGGGGTTTGGAATGCAGGATATGCGGCGATACGATGAGTTCCATGCCTTGATAGAATACGAATGGGCACCAATTGACAGATTAGGCCTGGAAGTGGAGCTTCCGGTCAGTCTCTATTCTTTTCGCAACGGAAACAAAGAAGGCGCAATTCCAGCGAATAAATTAGAATCTATCAAAGTCGCGGGACAGTATACTTTTCTGGTTTCTGAGAAAAGAAACACCTCAATGGCGGTCGGCTATATTCATGAATTTGAGTTGGTGGATTTCAATCAACTTGGTGAAGTTGATGCGTTTAAAGGAAATGTTTTCAATCCCTTCCTGATTGCAGCCAAGCGATGGGGAAGTAATTACCATTCCTTGATTTATACCGGTCCAGTAATCGAAAAAGTATACGGTCAAAAACCCAAGGTAGGTTATCAAGCAAACTACAATTTACATTATATGGTATCCGGTACCCGGAATTTCATTGGTTTGGAAGTCAATCAGGAAATCCATGATGGAAAATCTGTTGCCACGCTTAGACCCCAAATGAGACTTGGACTGGCTGAAAATCTGATGGTAGGTATCGTCTCTGCCATCCCGATTTCTCAGCCCGACGCGGGTTTGGGTTCTTTTGTCAGGATCATTTACGAACCTGGTTTCAAAGCCTTGCATTAAAACTGCCGGAAAATAAAAAGGGGCCTATTGGGCCCCATTTTTCATCTGATTTCCTCCAAGTCGTAATCTTTTCCTTTCCCCCAACGCAATAGTTCGTGGATAGTATAATATTCCAAGGTGTCCAGATCCTTTATTTTGAAATTGTCACCTGCCAGCCTTGACATAATCTCAATCGTCCGGATTTCACCCTGATTGATGAAGCGGTAAATTCTACCCACGCGAAGGTTGTCCAATGCAATCGGCATTAAGCTTTGGGTCTTATCACTACTCCAGTCGCTTCAAAAGTTATTTCCCGCTTAGGTGCAGTGATAGCTTCTACTTCTTCTTTTGACTTTCCCTGATCTTCGGCATAGTGTTTCAGCGTTTCCACATCAGTTTCTGTCAAAGTTGCTACACCCTCCAAAACAATCGGAAAACCCTGAGAATTGGTAGGAATGAAAAATCCGTAATCCTTGAAAGTCACCCGCATGGATTCGCCGTTTGGCAACTCCATCGAAAACCAGCAACCCTTTTTCGTACATACTTCCTTTATTTCACCAGAAATTTTTCCATTAAAGGTTCCTTGAGTTTCTACCGTAGAAACCATTTCTGAGGTGCTTGCTACTTTTTCAACTTCTATGATGTTCCCGTAATTTCCCGGTACAATTTCAGCTTCACCCACGACTTCATAAGTCGTTTTTTGAGTTTCTACTTCTTTTTGCTGGCAGGAGAAAGTTAAAATTCCTGTCAAAGCTCCGATAAGTAAGAATGACTTTTTCATTTTGCAAATTGATTAGAAGCTAAAATTAACTCAAAACCTCGCCTGAGAAAAAGAAAAACGCTGTTTTAATAGAATTCTGGATGAAAATCAGATTTTATGTATTTGGTCCTGATTTTTAAATTTTTAACCCTCAAAAACTTTTTAAACAATTATTGCAACAAACCTTCGGATTTTTTAACAATCCTGTAATTTTACCTGCTCAAAGACCTATTGACCCTGCACTCATGCCTCAAACCAAAAAGTTTATCATTGATTTTGACAGTACCTTTACCCAGGTAGAAGCTCTGGACATCCTCGGAGAAATCAGCCTGGTCAACGACCCCGATAAAGCTCGAAAACTACAGGCAATCAAGGACATCACTGACAAGGGAATGGAAGGATCCATTACTTTCAGAGAGAGTCTCGAACAACGACTTGATATCCTTAAAGCAAGCAAAGCCCAAATTTCAGATCTTATCGCAGCTCTCAGACAAAAAGTCTCGAAATCATTTGAAAGAAATAAGGAATGGTTTCATGATAATGCCAAGGATGTCTACATCATCTCCAACGGCTTCAAAGACTTCATCATTCCCATTGTATCGGACTACGGAATCAAAAAGGAAAATGTCTTTGCCAACGACTTTGTCTACGACGAGACAGGAAATATCATTGATTTCAACAGGGAGAATCCGCTTTCCAAAAACAACGGAAAAGCAGAAACCATCAAAAATGTGAACCTTGAAGGAGATATTTATGTAATTGGGGATGGCTATACCGATTACGAAATCAAGGCTTCCGGGCTGGCAAATAAGTTCTATGCTTTTGTGGAAAATGTCCACCGGCCTAAAGTGGTAAGCCAGGCCGATCATATAGCTCCAAGTTTTGACGAAATTCTTTATATCAATAAGTTGAACACGAAATTTTCTTACCCAAAAAGCAGAATTAAAGTTCTCCTACTGGAAAACGTCCACCCGATTGCAGTACAGCTTCTGACTGAAGAAGGCTATCAGGTCGAAGTAGCTTCCGGTGCCATGAGCGAAGAAGAGCTTTGTGAAAAAATCAAAAACGTATCAATTCTCGGTATCCGCTCCAAAACCAACGTAACCAAGAAAGTGTTGGAAAACGCCAACAGACTTTTGGCAGTCGGAGCATTCTGCATCGGTACCAACCAAATTGACCTGGAAACCTGTCAGGAAAAAGGTATCGCGGTTTTCAATGCACCTTTTTCAAACACCAGATCTGTGGTGGAAATGGCAATCGCAGAAATCATCTTTTTGATGCGTCGTTTCCAGGACAAGTCTGTGGGAATGCATCAGGGCAATTGGGACAAATCTGCCACTGGTTCTTTTGAGATCAGAGGTAAAAAACTCGGTATTATCGGCTATGGAAATATCGGAGCCCAGCTTTCTGTTTTGGCGGAAAACATGGGCATGAACGTGTTTTATTACGATGTCATTGAAAAGCTAGCACTTGGTAATGCTACCAAAGTCAATTCTCTGGATGAGCTGCTTTCCACCTGTGATGTAATTTCTCTTCATGTGGATGGCAGAAAAGACAACAAATGCCTCCTCGACCGGGAAAAAATCAACAAGATGAAAAAGGGAGCAATCCTGGTAAATCTTAGCCGTGGACATGTGGTAGAAATCCCTGCTCTGCGAGATGCTATTCTTTCAGGACATTTGGGAGGTTGCGCCGTGGATGTGTTTCCTGAGGAACCAAAAAACAACAAGGAGTCATTTGAATCTGAGTTGAAAGGCCTGCCAAACACGATTTTAACACCTCATATCGGTGGAAGTACGCTGGAAGCACAGGAAAACATTGCCCGATTTGTGCCAGGTAAAATCATGGAGTACATCAATACAGGCAATACCTATAACTCTGTAAATTTTCCGAACATCCAGCTCCCTTTCCTCAAGGATGCACATCGTCTGATCCATATTCACCACAATGAGCCGGGAGTTTTGGCGAAAATCAACTTGGTTTTGGCCAACTTCAACATCAATATCGTGGGCCAATACCTCAAAACAAATGAGAAGATTGGTTATGTGATCACCGATATCGACAAGGTTTATGAAACTGATGCCATTGAGGCCCTGAAGACAATCCCTGGAACAATCCGGTTCAGAACCCTTTATTGATCATCTGAAAATCAACCAACCAAAAAGCCCCGAAAATTTCGGGGCTTTTTGGTTGGTTGGATTTCTAATTTATATTGGCCTATCGGCTTTCATAAAGTTTGGAATAGTAATCCTGGTACGATCCAGAAGTCACATGATCCAGCCATTCTTCATTGGCAAGGTACCAATCAATGGTGATCTCGATTCCCTCGTCAAACTGTAAACTTGGCTCCCAGCCCAGTTCTTTTTGGATTTTGGTTGCGTCGATGGCATACCGAAGGTCATGGCCTGCACGGTCAGTGACATAGGTGATCAGCTTTTCAGATGTCCCTTCTTCACGGCCGAGTTTCTCATCCATCTTTTTGCAAAGCAGCTTGACGATGTCAATGTTTTTCCATTCGTTGAAGCCACCGATATTGTAGGTTTCACCTGGCTTGCCTTTGTGAAATACGATATCTATTGCTCTTGCATGATCTTTTACAAACAACCAATCCCGGACGTTTTCCCCTTTCCCATAAACAGGGAGTGGTCTCATGTTTTTGATGTTATTGATACAAAGTGGGATCAGCTTTTCAGGAAAATGGTTTGGTCCATAATTATTGGAACAATTGGAAACCACTGTTTTCATTTTGTAGGTATTGGCATAAGCCCTCACAAAATGATCCGAGGCAGCTTTGGATGCTGAATAGGGAGACTGGGGATCATAGGGAGTAGTTTCC
>DATIAI010000492.1:0-2647 GCA_035458065.1 Algoriphagus sp.
GCACAAGCCTCATAGAATCGTTCAGAAATACATGGTATCAGGGCAATTGGGCCATCTACTACCCGCATGATTTGTGCGATACTGATCTCAGAAGGGTCTTTGGCCAAAGTATATCCACCTTCTGCTCCCCTCACGCTTTTGACAAGTAAGTGAGTTTTCAAATCACGAAGAATGTTTTCCAAAAATTTGTAAGGAATCCGCTCTCGTTCTGAAATTAGTTTGGCAGAAACGGGCATCAGCTCAGGGTGATCTTGTAGGAAAAGTATGGTTTTGATGGCGTACTTGGCTCTTTTGGATAGCATAGGTAATTCTTAATACCAGCCAAAGTACAAAAAAATCTTTATCCAAAAACCTGACTTTTTAATCGTAAACCCTCAGAATCCTATCCTAAAACACGGGGTTAACACAATCCCAACTCACTTTATGAAAACAAGAAATACGCAATCCCAAGTGTGATCATTACATTAAATCCCTGTGCGATCAGAAATGCAAAAAGCGGTTTTTGATTGCTTTCCTGAATCAGATCCTTAAAATTCGTTTCCAATCCGATAGCTGTAAAAGCAAGAGCAAACCAAAGGTTTTGAAAACTTTTTAGGCTTCCTTTCACCTCATTGTATGTTTCGGTATCGATGAAAAAGGAAAAGAGTATCGAAGCTCCTAAGAATCCCAAAACGAACTTTGGAAAACGCTCCCAAATCACGCCTAATGTCGGTTTCTCGTAGTGCTCACCTTCCGGAGTTTGGGTATAAGTCCAATAGACGGAAATGGCAAAAGCAGCGATTCCAAGCAGCACATTTTGGGAGAATTTGACGATTGTGCTGATCTGAAGAGCCTTCTCTCCTACCAATGACCCGCTCGCAACCACCGCTCCAGAGGTATCAATACTTCCTCCCAACCACGCACCGGTAACTTCCTGTGAAAGCCCCATCCACTCTGCTGCCAACGGCATCAAAAGCATCATTGGAATAGCAGTGATCAGAACCATGGAAATGACATAGGACAGTTTTTTGGAATCACCGTGAATTGCGCCCGAAGTAGCAATAGCTGCGGAAACACCACAAATAGAAACCGCAGAGGAAATCATCATCCGGAGTTCCTCATCGACCTTAAGTTTTTTGCAAACCCAAAACGCAAAATACCAAACCGAGATCACCACCAATAAAGCCTGAATCAATCCTAAACCTCCGGCTTTCAGGATGTCTCCGAAAATGACACCCGCACCGAGTAATACCAGCCCGATTTTGACAAATAGTTCGGTCGTCAGATTTTTCTTAAACCAATCCGGAAGCTGAAATAAATTTCCAATCAATAGCCCAAATCCCAAACTGAAGATCACGGCTTCCAAATTAAATTGTCGCGCCAATCCGCTGCCCGCTACTACCAAGGCGATTTGGGTTAACAGGAAAACTCCCAGAAAGGTCAATGCAAATGGCATTATTTTCTTCCCTATCAGAACTGCGGCAAAAGCCGAGAAGACGAAAACCAACATCAACTGGGCTGAAAGGCGGAAAATATTATCTGGACTCGAAACAATGTCCACGAATTCGGTGCCCGTTTCCCAATTGTAGCTTGGCGAGGAGGTATTAAAAAGGTACAAAACTGTCAAAATCACCCCGGCCCCTGCCAAGACTGAAGCCCAGTCTTCGTTGATAATCCAATTCCTTTCGGATTTTTCAGATGAAAGGTTTGAGTTTTCTTCCATGTTTGCTCAGATCAATTAATTCAAAGTTGTAAGAAAAGGAAAATTCGATTTGGTGACAACCAGAATTTTGATTCAATGCTCCTCCGGCATCTTTTCACCAGCCTCAATTCGGAAATTAAGCCGATTTTCTTTTGGAGGAATAGGACAAGTGGCAAAGGCTGTAAATGCGCAGGGAGGATTATAAGAGTAATTAAAATCAATTGTTGTATTTCCACTTCGGTCAGGATAGTTCACATGGAGGTACCTCCCTGTCGGATAGGTTTCTTTCCCGCTTGTTTCATCAGCAAAAATCACAAAAAGCTTTCCTCCATCTTCCAGTGCAATCACTTCCTGACTTTCTCCATCGATTTCAAACTTGAGAATCCCCATTATTTTCCATTCAATCACTTGCCCCAGGACATTGGGAATATCAATGGTTTGGTTGAATTTGGGCTCGAAAAAGGCCGGAATACTCCATTTTTCATCATAGCCATACACAGGAATTTCCTTGAAATCTTCCAAGGCAGGATGGTGTAAATCTCTTAATCTCATCCCAAAATTATATCCACGCTTGATCACCGACCACTTCCATCGGTCAAAATAGACCCCGCCCTGGGAATAGTTTTCTACCGGAAATTGAAGTGTTTTGGCCGGAGTTTGAATTTTTTCTTTTTTGGCAACTTTAGGATTAAAGAAAAACCAAACGGAATCCCCTATAAACTGGAAAGTGCCAATATTCTTTTTTCCAGCTTCAGTTGAAATCACCAAACTGTCTTTGGAAACCTGATTTAAGAATGCATTTTCTTTATCTATCCAAAGCAATCCAGTTAAATTTACCCAGCCGTTTTCTCCCAGAAGTTCAGCTTTTCGGTCGACTTTCCATTGCTCGTGTGGAGCGGTTTGACCAATGGCCAAATGAATTTTGAGAATGAATAAAAGAACTAAAAATGCACTTTTCTTTAGCTT
>DATIAI010000493.1:0-6427 GCA_035458065.1 Algoriphagus sp.
AAAAAGCAAACCAGCAGGCCAAATACCGGAGGAATCGAAATTCCCCGAAAGAAAAAGCGAACAGCCTTTGTCAAAGGTTTTGGAGTGAATGGAGTCAACCCGTTTGTTCTGCTTTTTTGGATTTCAATTGCAAGTTTGGTTTCCCTGAAGACGGACTGGTCCTCGGCTCAAGTTTTAAATTACTATGCGGGGATTTTGATAACCGTGTTTTCGATTGACCTTTTGAAGGCCTTTGTCGCAAAGCAACTCACACCTTTGATGACGCCAAGGTTAATGTGGATTTTGAATAAAAGCGTGGGGGTGGTGATGGTATTTTTTGGATTAAGGATGTTATGGTTTGCCTTCATTTCATAATTATTGAAAGTCGAAAACTTATTATTGGCCTTTTGACTTAAGTGGATTGAAGGTACTTTTGAGCTATGGAAAATCTTGCACCTTGCCCAAAATGTAAATCCGAATACACCTATGAAATGGACAACCTGATGGTCTGCCCAGATTGTGGATTTGAGTGGGATCCTTCGGAAATTATTGAAGTCGTGGAAACTGGATTGGTTGTAAAAGATGCCAATGGTAATATTTTAGCTAACGGTGACTCGGTGGTAGTAACCAAAGACCTTCCCGTCAAGGGTGCTGCAAAATCCATCAAGGCCGGCACCAAAGTAAAAAGCATCCGATTGGTAGAAGGTGATCATAACATCGACTGTAAAATTGACGGTTTTGGTTCGATGGCCTTGAAGTCGGAATTTGTAAGAAAAGCTTAAATCAGTGATCAGTTTTCAGTCGCAGTAGGCAGGCCCAAAAATCAAAAGACAACAAAAAAGATTCGGGGACCAGTCAGGTTTTCAAAACCTGTCAGGACTTGTGGAATAACTTCAGACAAAAAAATCCCTCCGGAGTTAACCAGAGGGATTTTTTTCGTTTTGGGTAAATGAATTAAGCCAAATATTTTTCAACTGAAGTATAAGGCATGTTGAATGCCTGAGCAACAGCTTCGTAAACAATTTCTCCGTTGATTACATTCAAGCCTGGAACCAAATCAGGGTTTTCCTGAGCGGCTTTTTTCCATCCTTTGTCAGCCAATTGCATGGCGTAAGGCAAAGTTGCATTGGTCAAAGCCAAAGTGGAAGTATAAGGAACCGCTCCCGGCATGTTTGCTACGCAATAATGAACCACATCGTCGATAATGTAGGTAGGATTTTCGTGGGTAGTTGGGCGGCAAGTCTCGATACAACCTCCCTGATCCACAGCCACATCCACCAATACAGTTCCCGGTTTCATTTCTTTCAACATATCACGGGTAATCAGGTGAGGAGCTTTTGCTCCAGGAATCAATACGGCTCCCACAATCAGATCCGAATCTTTGATCAATTTTCGGATGTTGTATTCATTTGACATGATGGTTTTTACATTGGCAGGCATGACGTCTGCGAGGTATCTCATTCTTGGGAGAGACACATCCATGATAGTCACATCAGCTCCCAAACCAGCTGCCATCCAAGCAGCTTGTGTACCTACGATACCGCCACCAAGGATCAACACTTTGGCAGGAAGGACTCCCGGTACACCGCCTAAAAGAATTCCACGGCCTTTCAGAGGTTTTTCCAAATAATTAGCTCCTTTTTGAATCGCCATTCTACCGGCTACTTCAGACATTGGGACCAAAAGCGGAAGGCTACGGTCAGTTTTTTCTACCGTTTCATAAGCCAGACAAACCGCCTTGCTTTCTACCATTGCTTTGGTTAACGGTTCATAGGAAGCGAAGTGGAAATAGGTGAACAACAGTTGATTTTCCTTGATCAGCTTGTATTCGGATTCAATCGGCTCTTTTACCTTCATGATCATCTCAGCGATTTCATAGGTCGCTTCGATAGTTGGGAGGATTTTTGCGCCGGCAGTTTCGTATTCAGCATCAGGAAAACCGCTTCCTTCTCCTGCAGTATGTTGGACATAGACACTGTGACCTCTTTTGATCAGTTCTTTGGCACCGGCAGGAGTTAGAGCAACCCTGTTTTCGTTGTTTTTGATTTCCTTTGGAACACCTATTATCATGGCTGTTATATTTGGATTTGAATTCTTGTCGCAAAGATAAGAAGCAAAGAGAATCCAAAAAGCCATTTAAAAAATAGTATTTGGTATCGAATTCATTGGTAACTGTTTTTCGATAGTTTATTCTATTTTTAAAGCTGAGGATTTAGAAAATTCCAAGATTAAATTTTTGAAAAAGGGAGATTTGAAAAATAATTTTCTAAAAAACTTTTAATTTCAGATTTTTCTCAAATTCCTGATCTTCAAACAAATTGGTTGTTTGTTGATTTTTTTCGAAATAATATTTCATAAAGATGAAATTATTGCAATTCAATCAAAATTATTGATTGCTAAAATGTAAAGTTGAAATTTGTATCAAAATCTATTTTGGCTATTTTTGATTATGCTAAGAGCTAATTACTAAACCCAAAGTAACATTTAGATTTCTACCGCTTATGGCAATTACCAAATCGCAAACTCAAAGTCCAGAAGTACCCTTAGTGTCTAAAGAAGAAATTCTGAACGACTTCAAAGTGGCAGTAACCAGCCGTCATGCTTCTCTGATGGGAAGAAAAGAGGTTTTTATGGGTAAAGCCAAGTTTGGAATATTCGGTGATGGAAAGGAACTGGCGCAGATTGCGATGGCCAAAGCGTTCCAACTTGGGGACTTCAGATCGGGGTACTACCGGGACCAGACTTTTATGATGGCCCTTGGGGAATTGTCCGTACAGCAATATTTTGCACAGCTTTATGCACATACGGATGTAGAGGCAGAACCCGCAAGTGCAGGCCGATTGATGAATGGACATTTTGCCACACGTTCAATAAATGCAGACGGTTCTTGGAAGGATCTGACAAAAATGTACAATTCGGCTGCGGATATTTCTCCAACAGCAGCTCAGATGCCCAAGCTGTTGGGATTAGCTTATGCTTCCAAACTTTTCCGTGAAAACAAAGGCTTAAAAGGTTTAACCCAGTTTTCTGTAAACGGTAACGAAGTAGCTTGGGGAACAATAGGAAACGCATCTACTTCCGAAGGGATGTTTTTTGAATCGATCAATGCTGCCGGTGTGATGCAAGTGCCGATGGTGATTTCAGTTTGGGATGATGGCTTTGGGATCTCAGTACCCCAAGAATTTCACACAACCAAGGGAAGTATATCAGAGGTTTTGATGGGTTTCCAAAGAACTGAAACTGAAAAGGGATTTGAAATACTCAGAGTCAAAGGCTGGGATTACGAGGCTTTGGTTCAGGCATTCAGATATGCAGGCCAGATAGCCAGAAAAGAGCACGTGCCTGTTTTGATTCATGTGGACGAAATGACACAACCACAGGGACATTCTACTTCAGGTTCGCATGAGCGGTATAAATCAGCGGAGCGATTGCAGTGGGAAAAAGATTGGGATTGTATCGCCAAGTTTAGGGAGTATATAATCTCTTCGGGAATTGCCAAGGATGATGTATTGGACCAAATCGACAACGAGGCAAAAGCAGATGTAAAGAGCCAAAAGGAAGCTGCTTGGGCGCAATTTTCCGGAGAAATAAAAAATGAAATCGCTGAAGCAATTGCATTGCTAAAATCGACTGCAGAAAAAAGCAACAGAAAAGTAGTGTTGCTACAAATGGCAGATGATCTGTCCAAAACAATAAATCCAATTCGCAAGGACGCTATTACTGCTGTTCGAAAGGCTTTATTGATTTTGAGGTTCGATTCCGAAAGTGTGAAAAGTGAGCTTAAGGCTTGGTATAAAACGCAAGAGGGAAAAAATTCGGACCGATACAATAGTCACTTATACAGCCAATCTGAATGGGCTGCTGATAAAATAAAGGATGTTCCAGCCAAGTATGATGAAAAATCTACCTTGGTTGACGGTCGGGAAATCCTCCAGGCATTTTTTGACTATACTCTGGAAAAGGATCCCCGCTTTTTTGCATTTGGTGAAGATGTTGGCAAAATAGGAGACGTTAATCAAGCCTTCGCCGGACTTCAGGCCAAGTATGGAGAACAGCGGGTTGCAGATACCGGGATTCGTGAATGTACAATCATTGGACAGGGTATCGGTACAGCATTGAGAGGATTGAGACCAGTGGCAGAAATCCAGTATTTGGACTACTTGCTATATGGTTTGCAACTGCTTTCGGATGATTTAGCATCACTTCTTTATCGAACAAAAGGGGGGCAAAAAGCACCTTTGATCGTGCGAACCCGTGGTCACAGGCTAGAGGGTGTATGGCATTCTGGTTCTCCCATGGGAATGATCCTTTCTTCTCTGAGAGGTATGTTAGTCTGTGTTCCCAGAGACATGACTCAGGCAGCCGGGATGTACAAGACTTTGTTAGAGTCTGATGAACCTGCAATTGTTGTCGAATGTCTGAACGGTTACAGATTGAAAGAGAAAATGCCCTCCAATTTGGGAGAATATACAGTGCCACTGGGTAAGCCTGAGATCCTTCGTGAAGGAAAAGATCTGACTGTTGTGACCTATGGCAGCATGTGTCGCATCGTCTTGGAGGCAGCGGAGGAATTAGCTGAAATGGGAATTTCAATAGAAGTCATAGATGTCCAGACCTTATTGCCATTCGACACCTATGGAGTGATTGGCAAGTCTGTAAAAAAGACAAATCGGGTGATTTTTGCAGATGAGGATGTGCCGGGTGGTGCTTCAGCATTTATGCTTCAGCAGGTAATCGAGGATCAGGATATTTTCCAACACTTGGATTCAGAACCTCAAACCATTGCTGCAAAAGCGCACAGACCTGCTTACTCTTCAGACGGGGATTATTTTTCCAAACCAAGTGCAGACGATGTAATTGAGAAAGCCTACTTGATGATGCATGAAACCAATCCCAAGAAGTTTCCGGCTATTTAAAGCGTGAATTGAATTAAAAATCACCTTTCGGGGATAGAATAAAAAGACCTGCCAAGTTTTCTGAACCTGGCAGGTCTTTTTTATGCGATGGCTTTCTGCAAAAATGAAAAAGGCAATTCTAAACTGTCTTTAATTATTAAAATTAATTCCTGGTAATTTGTCGAAGGGTCACCTCCGGACTGGAAACTTGATTGCTTCTATTTAATGCCCGGTCTTGAATTTCAATATCGACACGGAGTGTGTCTGTTCTAAAGATCGACTCCCAGCCTGAGGAAAGCATTCGATACTTGACGGTACCTTCCACAGCCTGTCCCTCTTCAGTAGTCAAGATTCGGGGAAACCGCCCGTTGAAAGTTGTGTAGAATGGAGGATCCTGCCATCTGAATTCTGTGAATTGCCCGTTTCTTTTGATGTAAAACCTTACAAAAATATTGTACTGGTTTTCATTTTGTTCAACCCAAACTGTGTCTTTGACTACAGTATTATTGATAATCGGGTCCACAACCCAGTCAATTGGATTGTAGGATGGTGCTTCC
Source organism: Algoriphagus sp. (assembly GCA_035458065.1). Taxonomy (GTDB): domain Bacteria; phylum Bacteroidota; class Bacteroidia; order Cytophagales; family Cyclobacteriaceae; genus Algoriphagus. The sequence goes on from DATIAI010000493.1 coordinate 5,432, forward strand.
TGTGGTCGTTTGGAGTAGGTGATCAGATTGCCGGCAGCGTCTCTTTTGTAAATCAAGGGATTAAAAGGTGGATTGATATCCGTAGGAGAAAGTCCGAGATCACCTTCCGCATCTTTGAAGTTTACACTTACGATAAGCGAATCTTGGGCAGGTGTTTGGACATATTCAATGGTTGAAAATTCGATATTCGGTACGCTCGGGAAGTTATCCGGCGGACTGATACAAGAAGTCCAGCTCAAAGCCGTCACCAACATTAATCCTGAATAGTTTTTGAATCGCATCGGCTCAAGGTAAATTTACTCCCGAAAATAACGTTAGTTTTTCTCAGTAAAAACGCAAATTATAAAACGATGCAATATTTTAAAAGTTTTTCGGAAAGGCTAGGCTTTTTGGACGCAGCCCGGTTCGAAGAACTTGCTTTAGAGCTTTTTTATTTTCAATCTATTGAAAATGAGGTTTATAAGTCTTATTTAAAAGCGAGGAATGTTGACCCAAAACACATAAAATCTCTGGACTCAATTCCTTTTTTACCGATCCGATTTTTTAAAGATTTTCCTGTTGTTTGTGGTAATCCTTCAGATTTCAGTTCTTTTTATTCGAGTAGCGGTACAACCGGGATGATTACCAGTAAGCATTTCATCTGGTCAGAGCCTTGGTATTTGAAGCATGCCCAACAGATTTTTGAAATGGAATATGGCTCTCTGACCGATTTTCATGTGTTGGCTTTGCTGCCAGCTTACTTGGAACGACCCGGAAGTAGCTTGGTTTCCATGGCCAAACATTTCATTGACGAATCCAGATCAGAGCTTTCCGGCTTTTTCCTTTACAATCAGGACGAATTGCTTGATAAATTGAAAATGCTAAAAAGCGATTCGAAAAAAGTATTGTTACTGGGAGTAACTTTTGCTCTGCTGGATTTGGCTGAATCCGGAAAAGATTTTTCTCCCATGGAAAATTTGATCGTAATGGAAACAGGAGGGATGAAGGGGAGGAGGA
>DATIAI010000494.1:0-9493 GCA_035458065.1 Algoriphagus sp.
GTCTTTGCCTGCGGCATCCATTGCCTGGAATATTACCAGCAGTGACCATCGGTCCTGTGCGTATAAAATATCCTGAAGAGCCGCTAGTGCCTCCACGCCCATTTCCAACGCTTCTTTTACCAGAGGTTTGTCTTCGGGACCAAGATTCATTTTTGGTGTCGTGGAAAAATCCTTCAATTTGAATTTTTTGCCATCTTCCACAACATAGCGCTTGGCAAACTTTTTGGCCCGCTTGATGAGCTCTTTTTTGCTCAGATTTTTGAGCTCGGATATTATTTCTTCTTCGTTCTTTAGCATAAAGCCGAAATGTTTGTTTGAAAAATCTATTTGAGAGTAGTGATCCAAATCTTGTTTTACCTTATGATGAGCAGACTTGATTTGGGTCAATTACTTTAAATAAGGTAAGGAAATATCAAATAGAAATTTCCCTCAATTAGTCTAAAATGAATAAAAGCTTAGCTTTAGATACTTTTTTTAAACCTTAGAAACTATTATGAAAAAAATATTAGTCGCAACTGGAGGAGGAGATTGCCCTGGCTTAAATGCTGTCATCAGAGGAATTGTAAAACGTGCTGCTCACCAAAAGGATTGGGAAGTCTGGGGGAGCTTTGAAGCATTAAACGGATTGATGGAGGAACCGACCCGGCTGATTAAACTGGATGAAAAGACAGTAGCAGGAATCCACGTCAGAGGTGGAACTATCCTCGGCACCACCAATAAAGGCAATCCGATGAATTTCCCGGAGAAGCAGCCTGATGGTACAATAAAAATAATCAACAAGATCCCTTGGTTGGTGGCGCGATTGAAGGAAAAAGGATTTGATGCTGTAATTAACATCGGCGGTGATGGCTCACAGGCCATCTCCCAAGCCATGTTTGAAGCCGGAATGCCTGTAGTTGGAGTTCCAAAAACCATTGACAACGATTTGAATTCCACTGATTTTACCTTTGGTTTTCAAACCGCAGTGCAAACTGCATCGGATTCTTTTGATCGGTTGGTGACGACTGCCAGCAGCCATCATCGGGTAATGATCATGGAAGTGATGGGTCGGGATGCGGGCTGGATAGCATTATATACGGCCATTGCAGGAGGAGCTGAGATTTGTCTTATTCCTGAGATTCCCTATGATCTAAACAGAATTGTGGATCGGATCAAAGGCCGATACAATGAAGGACGGGGATTTATCAATATTGTAATAGCTGAGGGAGCAAAAGCAAAAGACGGAACAATCACTGCAACAAAAGGTGAGGAGGGAAGGCATGCGGTGCGTTTGGGCGGTGTCTGCTTTACGTTAAGCCAACAATTGAAGGATGCCGGAATTGAAGCCGATATCCGTGAAACGGTTCTTGGGCATACGCAGAGAGGCGGAACTCCAGTTGCATTTGACAGAGTCATTGCATCAGTATTTGGAGTGAAAGCAATGGAACTGGTCCTCGAGGGAAGATTCGGGCATTTGGTTGTCCTCAAAAACAACGACTATACTTCTGTTCCGATTAAGGAAGCAATCAGTGCTTACAATTTTGTTGACCCGAGAGGCACTTTGGTCCAAGCCGCAAAAGGACTTGGAATTTCTTTCGGAGACTAGGTTTGAATTCCTTTCATATAAAATGGATCAGTCCAAAACATTAACTCTTTTAACCTAAATCCCACATGACCTATAATACTTCCAAATCCTCCAAAATTCGCTGTTTCGCAGGGTTGCTCGTTCTTTTTATAAGCTTTTCGGAGCTTTCATTTGCTCAAATTCCAAGGCAATACCTGGATATTTCTGTTTCGCCCGATAAGCCCGATTGGGTTTATCAAGTAGGAGAAAAAGTGGAATTTATCGTTTCAGTCACTCAATCCGGACGACCTGTCCCGGTGGAAAATGTTAGGTATTTTGTCAAAGAAGAAAAGATGGAACCGCTTCAGGAAGGGCCATTGGAACTGAAAGATGGAAGAGCTACAATTTCCTCCATCGGGATGAAAACACCGGGATTTCTCCGCTGCGAAGTTTTTGCAACGATAGATGGAAAAGAATACCGGGGATTGGGTACGGCAGCTTTCGAACCGGAAATGATCCAGCCGACTGTAAAAATGCCGGAAGATTTTGAAGCCTTTTGGGAAGAGGGAAAAGCAGAACTCGCCAAAATTCCGATGGATCCTAAAATGATCCACATTCCAGAGAGAAGTACGGAATCTGTGGATGTCTATCATGTCAATTTTCAAAACATCCGAAACAGCAGAATTTATGGGGTATTGACTGTTCCCAAAGGTGAGGGAAAATTCCCAGCGATACTTCAGGTTCCAGGTGCTGGAATCCGTCCTTATTCGGGAGATTTGACGAAAGCGGTAAGAGGTGCGATTACTTTGCAGATTGGAATCCACGGAATTCCCATTGATCTCCCGCAGGAGGTTTATGCCAATTTGTCGAGTGGTGCTCTCAATGGTTACTGGAATTTTAATGTGTTAGACAAAGATCTTTACTATTACAAACGAGTGTATTTGGGATGTATCAGAGCAGTTGACTTTTTGACGACTTTACCTCAATACGACGGTCAAAATCTTGGTGTCCAAGGAGGAAGTCAGGGTGGTGCTTTGTCAATTGTAACTGCAGCTTTGGATTCTCGAGTCAAATATTTGTCCGCCTTTTACCCTGCACTCAGCGATATGACCGGTTATTTGAATAACAGAGCAGGGGGATGGCCGCATATTTTTGCAGGAAACAACCTCGAATACTTCAACAATCCAGCATCCATAGAAACTATCGGGTACTATGATGTGGTTAATTTTGCCAGGATTTTGAAGACTCCGGGGTTTTATTCTTGGGGATTCAATGACGATACCTGTCCACCCACTTCCTACTATTCAGCTTATAATCAAATCAAAGCCCCCAAAGAAGTATTTGTGATTCCGGAGACCGGACATTGGACCTATCCTGAGCAAGGTGTCAAATCCGATAATTGGCTTTTTGACAAGTTGAAAAAATGATAAAAGAATTAGCCTGAAAATCCTCAATGGGGGATTTTCAGGTTTAAGTAAGGGTAGCGTTTAAAGTGACCTGGCGATGGAATAGGCTGATTGTCCAACAGCCGCGAGTGCTCAGAGACCAAAGACCCAAAAATTGCAAAAATGCTGACAAAATGGAAGTAGCTGAGGATTAGCTGGGTTGTCTTTTATGAAAACAAGATTAAATGTTAATGAAATTTTACACGGAAAAACTTAATCCGGCTGTCTTATAAAAAAGTAGTAGATAGTTCTGGCAATTCTGAAAAATACTTAACTTCTCATAACTTTTAAATAGACCCTCTTTTACAATGCCAGCACAGCCTCTAGAAGTTATTTTGGCCAGGCAATTTGGAGATAGCCTGAGCATGCCGGTTTTTTTGGTTGATCCTGAGGGTAACCTTCTTTTTTACAATGAAGCTGCAGAAGGTGTATTTGGATTGAGGTTTACAGATACAGGAGGGATGAGAGTGGAGGAGTGGGCCACGATTTTCAAACCTTCAGATGTTCACGGGAAGCCAATTCCTCCTGAGGACCTTCCCTTGGTACGAACGTTGAATACCCGCAGGCCTGCTCATGGTTCCTTTTACATAGACAATATCAAAGGGGAGCGAATGATGATCACTGTTACTTCTTTTCCGATAGAAGCACGGCCCAACAGATATCTAGGTGCGATTGCTATGTTTTGGAAATCTGAGCTATGAAAGTCAAGGTTTGGGGATGCCGGGGATCCTTACCTGCTCCGGGGCCAGAAAACTACAACTACGGGGGCAATACTTCCTGTATTCAGGTAACGCATGGAAACAGCTGCATCATTTTGGATGCGGGTTCGGGAATTCAGCGGCTTGGGAAATACCTGAGTCCTGAAGTGCGGGAAATTCACATTTTGCTCACCCATTTGCATATTGATCATACTATGGGATTGGGCTTTTTTCTTCCTCTTTACAATCCCAAAGTAAAAGTCCATTTATGGGGACCTTCCACAGCTAGTGATCCCTTGCTCAATCGCCTCAGAAGATATTTTTCTCCGCCATTATTTCCGGTAAGGTTAAGTGAATTGCCCAACCATCCGATAATTCATGAATTAGACAACGAGGATTTTTTTATAGGGGAAGTCAAAATTCACAGTGAATATATCTGTCATCCAGGTCCCACATTGGGATATCGATTGATGGCTGATAATTCAGTTTTGGCCTATATACCCGATCATGAACTTCAGTTAGGTTCCTATGATTTCCCAAATGATCCCGAATGGACTACAGGTTTCGAAATCGCCAAATCAGCGGATATCCTGCTTCATGACGGAAGCTATACCGCAAAAGAATATTCGACAAAGATCGGTTGGGGGCATAGTTCCGTAAGAGATGCCATTGCTTTTGCCAAGATGTGTAAAGTCAAAAAGTTGGCAGTTTTCCACCATGAACCAACCCGCACCGATGAGCAAATCGACCAAATGCTGAAGGATGCTGTCAAGAGCCAAAAACTTGGGTTTGAGGTAGAAATGTGCGCGGAGGGAAATGTCTATGATTTGGAAAAAGCTTTGCAAATGACCCAAAATGCCAACCCGATTTAAATCAGGTCAGCTTTTTGTTTTTGGTCAATTTCCGATCAGTTTTCCGGATACCAGTTTCTTAATCTAACGTCTACACTTGGGGCTGAAGCATTGACTAATTGTTTGAACTTTTCAGTATCACTCATTCCCTCTCCGCCGCGGTAATGGTATGGATAAACGATCACAGGCTTAAATTCCGCAACAGCATTGGCAGCCTGTGTCACATCCATGGTATAGGGCATATTCATGCAAACAAAAGCTATATCTACATTTTTGAGGGATCTCATTTCAGAAATGTCTTCTGTATCGCCTGAAATGTAAATCTGCTTTCCTCCCAATGTAACCAAATAGCCGTTTCCACGACCTTTCGGGTGCCGACTGTCAGCAGTCTCAGGGAGATTATACATCGGAATAGCTTCGATTTTGGCATCCAAAAGCGTTTTGGTTTGTCCGTTTCCGAGAACCTCGATGGATTTATATTTTCCGGCAGGAAGTTTTTCAGCTACAGCTTGTGGGGCCACAATTGTTGCTTTACTTAGATCAAGCCCGTCCAAAGTCTCCTGATTGTGATGATCCCCATGGATATCTGTGATCAAAACCAGATCGGCAGGCTTTTGCCCGGCGAATTTATCTGCACCTCCATAAGGATCCACATAGATTGTGATGCCGTTGTGTTCCAAAACCAGGGTCCCGTGGAGGATTGGTCTGATGGTAATGTCGCCACCTCTGGCAGGAATAATATCTTGAGCCGTGGCTGAAAAGACCAGGGCAAAGAAAAGTAGGGAAAGAGAAAGGTTTTTCATGGGATAAGTTTTAGTGAAAACTGTGGTATAATCAATCTGTTTTTCCGCCTGTCAAAGACTTGAAAGATAATTCAACAGGTTTTTGATTTCCTCTTCGGAAAGTCCCGCCAAAAGATTTTCGTACATCAAAGATTTAAGCTCTTCCTCCGAAGACAATATTTCCTCTTTGGCCACCTTCACAATCTGATTTCCAACCAGCATGATGGAAACTTGGTTGGCATCCGTGTACACAATTCTACCCAGCAAAACTTTGCCGTCTTTCAAAGCAATTCTAGTTGCGATCATACCGGGTTTGATCCGTTTAGAAGGTTCTTTGATTTCCTCCAAAAACTCCTCTTGCGAAAATTCCTTTCCGGACCCTTTCAGATTTGGGCCGATCAAATCTGTGGTCCCATCCACCCCATGACAGGCCGAGCAGGCTCGGATTGCAAATAATTGCTTTCCGTTTTCGAGAGAGGCACTGGAGAAATTCTCCTCTTTGAGTTCTTTCCGCACAGGATGTTTGCCTACTAAATCCGGATCATAAATAAGTTTGAAAAAGCTTCCGGTCTTTTCCTCGGTAGGATTGTACCAATAGTCAGAAATTCCATGTTGGGCTAGATATAACGAGCCGTCATTGCTAAAGGTTAAGTCGGAAATTTTTGGAATGTCTGCGACCGGGAATTCTTCAAATTCATAGCTGTCAGCGGAAGTTTTTATTTTAACCCTGCCCACACCACCACGATTCCATCGCTCTCCTGGTCCATAAAAAGCCACAAAAAGGTCTCCCCCTGTTCCACCAAAATCATTTTTAGGCTTGTTAAATTCTATACCGCTTGGGGCAATTTCGTTTTCCAGGGAAAAAACCGGTGGGGTGATCGTATCGAACTTGCCCTCGTATTTTTTTGGATTATGTCCGTAAAAATTCCCCACCTGTAGGAGATTGAGTTCCTCTGTAGGATTACCCCCACCCTTGTTATCAGCAAAAAAAAGGTTCCCTTCCGGATTGAAATTCATACCGTGAATTGACCTGATTCCTGTGGCGACTATTTCATAATGCTGTCCATCGGGTGCTACTTTCAAAATGGATCCCCGAAGACCCTCGGGATCAGGTGAAGCACCGGGATTCCAGGAGTCGGTTGTCAAAACAAAATATAGCCAGCCATCCTGCCCGAAATTTAGACTGCTCGTCCATTCATAGGGGTGCTCACTGACCGGAATTTTGTTGAAAAATGTCCAGGAAGTATCGGCTTTTCCATCTTGGTCGATATCCCGGAAAGCCCGGATTTCGCTTCGAGTTCCCACATAAACAGTATCACCTTTATGAGCAAATCCCGCAGGGGATTCCAATCCCAGATCGTTGAGGTCGGCAAAAAGTAGTGCTTCATCTTCCACTCCGTCTCCATCCGAATCCTGAAGTGTGTAGAGTTCCCCACTTTGATTAGCAGCGAAGATTTTGCCACCAGGTCCAAGGGAAATTTGCACCGGATTAAGAACTTTTACTCCTTTCTTGATCGGGAGCTTGATCACTCGATAAGGTCCATACACTGTTGCAGTGCTGTCCTCAAATTCCAGATAGGCATCGGGTTGTGGAACACTGCAACCGACAGCCAAAATAAAGAGCAATATTAATGAAAGAGGCAAAGTGTGGATTTGGAGGAAGTGGTTTTTCATGTGATTGAAATTTGATTATTAAAGGCCAAACCAACCTCCCTGCAGGAAGGTAAATTCTCACTCAGGAGAATCATCCCAGTGTGTGACATACTTGTTATGCTCGATTTTTGAATTCATTTGGAAAGACAACCACTTGAAATTAAGGGTTTTTGAGATTAAAAATAAAGGCAAAGAATTTTTTAAGAAATGGAGAATAGTATTGATTGTTATTTTAAAAACCATTTGAATCAAACTGCAAATCGGCGAAGTCAAGGATTTTCTCCCAATCGTAGCCGGTCAAATCATGTTTACCTTCCCTGAGATGGTATCCAACTGACTTTTGGTGGAGGGTGTGGACCGAATAGTTGTATTGTTCCGGAAGGGAAATCGGGACTTGATAGATTTCTGAATAGACGCGTGAACCCAGTTTCAATGACAAGTATTCACCCTTGGGGTCGGACCATTTATCTTCTGTCGTGCTGGTGACATAGACTGCCCGTGGGGCGATGGACGCGATTAATTGGTGCTGGTCAAGCGGCAATTGTTCCTCCACTCCGTTGAATTTTTTGAAATTGTCGGTAAACCAATAGGGGAAAGTCGTGTTGATTCGCTCCACAGTTTCACCAAACTTTCGCTTTGACAATGCCGCCCCTCCACATCCTGATTCATTCGAAACGGTAATGGCCCATCTAGTGTCGTTGGCGCCGCACCATAAGGCCGCTTTGCCTCCACGGGAATGTCCAACAACTGCGGCTCTTTTTTCGTCGATTTCAGGATCATTTTCAAAATAGTCCATCGCTCGCATGGCTCCCCAAGCCCAAGCTGACAATCCCCGCATTCCGTTTGGAAGGCTAAGTTGTTCGGGATAAAGTTTATCTAAAATCCCATCTGAAAACCTGATTTTGTCATCGGGAGAGACATCTTCTACATCAAAGATCGCTGCCGCATAGCCACGCGAGACGATCTGTTCAATTGGGAAAAATTGATTTTCAAGATCTCCGGTTAGCTTATCTACATTCCTGTGACTGATCAAAAGGAAAACAGGCAACGGGCCTTTTTTAGATTTTGGTGAGTAAATCTGAAAGCGGATTGTCTGAGAATTTGAATTTCTCATGACGGTGATATTTACCGTTTTAAGATTGGCATATCCAGCATGCGGATGATTCGGAATCTCGACGACTTCAAAACTTTGCTGATCAAAATCGGTAGGCAGTTGACCATACACATGCTCCGCAAACAGTCCCAATAGTTCAGGCCTTCGATTCGACTCCCAAGCCTCCTTCGTGGCAATTCTGTTTCCCTTAAAGTCCACAAACAGATCCGGAAGAATAAGATCGGGAACTTTCGCCTCATCGTAATTCGCTTCTTGTTGGGCTGAAAGAGTTATTGGCAAAGCCACACAAAGGAGCAAGGTTGCGGCGATTAGCAAGGGTTTCATGGTGGAATCAATTTTGTAATTAGATCATAGAATAGAGTCCAAATCACCTTGTTTAGAAAGTATTTCGTATTTAGACCAGTAATAAGATTAATAAAAATATTGGAACAATTAAGACAAGAAGAGTACCTAAACATCCTTTAGAGACAGTACGTCCGATTTTCTGGTTTCTCCCACTTTTGGTGAGAGGAATGCCTATATTCTTTGAAACATTAGCCTTGACTCCAGAAATACCAGATAATCTTTTCCAAGAAAAACCTCCTTTATTCATGTATTATTCAGTTAATACTGTTGATGTTTATTCCTTTAATCTCGATTTAATCTTTCTTAATTAATCGCTTCGGTCTCCCCTCTTAGGTGAAATATTGGGAAGGAATTTTCAATTTTGCTCTCTTATACTTTGAGTCTTTAAGGCTCCAGATTGGAACCTTAAAGAAGATCACATTTTGTGATCTAGAAGAAGACTTATCATTTAAGATCGCAAAATGCCATTTTAAATTTCTTACCATTTCTAAGTCAACACCAGGGATCTAAAATTCCCTGGAAATCGATTTTAATTTCTCCCAACAGCTCTGATTTAAGACTTTTACTTCCTCTTGCTAGAGTTTCCGCCCAGCCACTATCCAGCATCACCTGAATTCCGCTGATCGTGTAAATCCTGTTTTCTATAACTAAGTCATTCATTACCAATTCCTCATTCTTAATTCTCTACCCCGCCCAGCCTTCTCGATCCAAACTTCGGTACTGAATCGCCTCCGCTAGATGCTCAACTTTGATGTTTTCACTTTCTGCGATATCTGCGATGGTGCGGGCTACTTTCAGAATCCGGTCATATGCTCTGGCCGATAGTCCAAGCCGCTCCATTGCAGTTTTGAGTAAGGCTTTTCCAGCTTCATTGATCTGACAGATTTCCTTCACCAGGTGGGAAGGCATCATCGCGTTACAGAAAACTTCAGGGTTGTTTTGGAAGCGTTCGGCTTGTCTTTCTCGGCCTTTGATCACTCGCTCCCGGATGGATTTGCTGTTTTCAGTTTTTCGGGTAGAAGTCATTTCCTCAAACTTTACCGGAGTAACTTCCACATGGAG
>DATIAI010000495.1:0-8979 GCA_035458065.1 Algoriphagus sp.
GGGCACAGCCAAAAAGACCTCCTTAAACATCTTGAAGTTTCTTTCCCAACTCCGATCCCGCTTGGCCTTCAGCTCGACTTCGGTCAGGTTGTCTTCCAGAAACTCCAATTCAAATACCTGACTGAGGACTTGTTTTCCGTTTCGCTTGATAGCGATGCTGGAAGTTTTGTACCCGACAAAGGATGCCACAAGCTCGAAATCCTCCGGGATCTTACCTTCTATCCGAAACCTCCCGTCCTTGTCCGTAGCTGCACCAATGGTAGAATTGTTGATAAAAACGTTTGCAGAAGGAAGCGGAAGACCTGAACCTTTTTCCTTCACCACCCCTGTGATGGTTTGAGAAACAGCTAGATGTGTTAAAAAGAAAAAAACAACAAAAAGAATTTTACGCATTTAGGTCAGATGGGCAATAGATTACTAATAATCAGTAAACTATCAAATTTTTGCAAGTTTTTATTTTAGACAGCGTGTTCATCAAGCATTCGGAAAAGCGATTTCTTCTAGGGAATCTTAGAATTCCACCTTGATCATCTTTAAAAAGGCCTCTCCATCCAGCGTCCTGCCTTCCACCCGGATATTGAGCAGGTTTACTCCATAAGGAACTTTGACTTGGGTCCGGAATAAGCCTGCTTCCGTAATTGCTTCAGGCTCCCAATAAATCGTGGGCTTTTTTCTCAGGTATTGGTCTGTCGAAGGATTTTTAGGGAATTCGTCGAAATCAGTAAATCCCGGAACGGGAAAGATCTGGAAACCATCGGAATTGAATTTGCGATCAGAATCAACGGTAAACTTTTGCCCCTGAATTGTCTTTAAAACGATGACCCCCGCATATCCTGCCATTCCAAATACGGTGTTGCCGAATGTATAAACTCCAACTGACTCCAAATCCTGTGGCACATAGGACTCTATCATCTCCTTAAATTCACCACCGTCTAAAAATGGATATTTGAATCCGTCAATAATCAGTAGTGGAGTACCAGTTCGTTCACCATACGTATAATTGCCAAAACGCTGAGTTCTACAATTAAACCCCATTCGTTGTAATACCGAACATAATGTGATACTGATACCCATTTGCTCTTTGGACATCACCCGATCAGGTTCTGCATATCCATACCAATCCGTATCCCTTGCACTTTCCTTTGCTGCTTCCTTGACAAACTCATCCAAAAGGATAAAATCCCCCGACACATCCAACAGCCTGTTTTCTTCAGGAACAGCTTCTTTGGAATATATAAGTTTTGGAAAAGCCCCTGCAACCAAAGGCCTATTTATTGGGAAAAGCTCGACTTTCCCATAAGGCCTCCTTTTCTCATCCAAGGCAGCAACCGCTATCTGTGCGGTATCCTGATAATACAAGCCGGTCGCCCAGAAATTCCCCAAAGAATCTGTCGTCACCTGACCGTAGTCCTCCAAATCTCCTCGCACTACAGTGATTGGGTTTAAAACGGGTTGTTTCTTGTTGCTAGGGATAAACTTCCCTTGAATGGAAATTCCATATTCGATCGAGTTGGAAAGCTCCGAATCGAAGTCATCCGGAAGAGGGTTATCCAACCAATTGAGTGCATTCTCCAAGGAATTTGCTTTTCCCAATTCTACTACTGCTTCTGCTTCCGTAACAGAAAAAATAAATTCCGTCTCAATCGGATTTTGAAACTCATCCAAAAACTCCAGCTTCAGATCCATTACCCGGTAACTCAGCGAGTCGCTGAGCGAAAACTCCGGCGTCACCGTGATCTCACCCAAAAAAGACTCCGATTCGACAGATTCTGCTTTGGGTTGAAAACCCGGCTCCATCACAATAAACGGCGCCACAAACTGATCAGTCTCGCCAAAATTCTGATTCCAATGGGTGTACCCTCGCAGCGCGTAATCTCCCGGAGCTAAATCCGCTGACAAGGCCAATCCTCCGGAAATTTTCCCCTGCTCAATCGGAAATGTGGTCGACTGAATGAGTTCAGCCTTGGAATTGATCAAGTCCACATACACTACCCGGCTCAGAGAATCGGCCATAGTCTGATCCTGATACAGCATTCTCCCACCAATCCACGCCGTTTCGCCGGGATAGAAATACGGTTTGTTCGTCGTCAGCCAGACCTTTTCCCGGAGTCGGTTGAATCGGATCGAGGGACTGCTGAAGACTTCATTTTGAACTTCCTGAACAAGGAATTTGCCTTCCGGCTCAAAATCCAGGGGAAGAATCCTTGCCATCCGCTGCCGACCCAAATAGCCGGAAAGGACAAGCTGTGTGGGATTGAGCAAAACTCCTTTTCGATCTACATCATAGTAGCCATCCGGCGCCTGAATCCAACTGATCGCGTGGTAGACGTTGGTATAATAGTCGTTTTGCCAGGGTTTATCGTAATGATGAATCTCCATTCTACCTGGTAAAAAAATCCGATAGTTTCCATCCCCCAATGGCCTTCTCAAAATCGAGTCTTTCGAAACTGAAACAAGAGACTGGTTCAACTCTTGGTAAAAATCATTTGTCCTTCTTCTGTCCAACTTTTCAGGCAAGGCATGGTAGAGATTGAAATGAATCGAATCGGATGTATTGAGAAGGATCGATTGATTGAGGTGTCGAAGCGAACTGTGATAATTAATCTCGCGTTCATTGGCCCATTTTTCATTCTGGGTTGAATTTGATTCATTAATTGGTTCATAAAAAACCTGACCGTAAAACCTGGAACCGTTACGCAACACCCGAAAATCCTGCAAGTAATAGTCGATTTCATAACCCAATGCCTTATTGGTGATTTTCAGGGGCTCCTGCGCTGAGGCACTTAAGTAATTTTGTCCTTGCTTTGGTTTCACTTTTTCAAAATCCACAACCCAAGGATTCTCAATCTTAATTTGGGATTTGTAGGGATCATCCGGCAAAGCCAAAAACACCTGCTCAAATCTTCGAAATTCCCGTTCCCAGGACTTGTCTCGCTTGGCTTTGAGTTCGATCTCGGAAAGGTTGGACTCGTTGAAAGCCAGGAGAAATTCGACCTGAACTTCGCTATTGTTTCGAAAGGAAATGGTCTTCACCTCCGTGACATAGCCCAAAAAGAAAGCAACCAACTCAATCTCAGATGAAAAATCTCCACTAATCCGAAACCTGCCTTCCGAATCTGCGGCTGCACCAATGGTCGTATTGTTGACAAAAACATTTGAAAAAGGAAGTGGAAGTCCCGAGCTTTTTTCCTTCACGGTTCCCATAATTGTTTGGGAAAAACTGAAACCGGAAATCAGGAAAAACCAAAGTGAAAAGAATTGACGCATTGAAACAGGGTTTACATTCAACTACTTAATTCCTGAATGTAAACTAAATATTCTCATAAAATCACTTTCACCAACTTTTTACATAGGCAAAAGGCAATTCTTTACGGCGGCAAGACTTTGCGGCTTTCATTTAAAACTGTCCGCACAAAACTGTCCGATTTTAAGCCAGACCTTTCTTCCCAAACAGCCTCCACCTTACTAAAAAACATGTTTTCCAGCTTGGAATACAATTTGAATCAACCTCTAAAACAACCGACCATGCTGACCTTTATTCTTTGGTGCATCCTCTTTATTCTCTGCTGGCCAATCGCCATTGCTGCACTGATTCTTTACCCTTTTGTTTGGCTTTTACTTCTCCCCTTCCGGCTGTTGGGATTTGCAGTGGAGTTGAGTTTCGACTTGGTCAAAAATATCTTTATGCTCCCTTTCAGAGTCCTGGGAGTGAAATGATATCCTTTTTTGATGCCTTTTGATTTTATCCAAAAAGAAAAATCACAACACAATGCTGTAAAGCGTGGCCACCAAAAAAGCCACCAAAAATACGAGCGAATAAAGAGCCGCTGCCCCCAATGAAATTAACACCGCACTGGCGGTTTCTCGCTCAAAAGCCGTTCGGATATAAAATACCAAATAGACTAGAATCGCGATGCCCACGAATGTAGCCACCAAAGAAGAAGCCGTCAACCAGCTGATACCCAAACCAAGCAGACAGACAATTCCAACAAGCGAGTGGAAGTAAAGTGAAAAAACCAGAGTTTCGGAATAGTAAACGCTCCTCAATCCAAGGCAAAGCTTGAGGATCAGCGCAAAAAGCGGCATCAGGACAAACACCAAAAAAGATCCAGCCGAGAGGAATTCCTGTCCAATTTGCTCCGAGCTGATCTCCCCTCTTTGAAACCGGACCAGCCGCACCAAGATCTTGTTGTTAATGGCGTCGCTAGGGATTTTCTCTTTTGCCAAAAACTCCTCGACTTGTTGCTCAGTGATGTTTTCGATTTCAAACAGATTTTGCGCCAGTGCCAAAGGAATCTCCGTATCTGAAAACAGCGTAACCCGCAGTGCCTTGACTTCCGATCTGTTCAGGTCGGTGATCGTTCCCCGGACGGTTTCCACATCTTCGCTGATCCAGCCGGAGACGACTATAAAAAAGAAAAAACTAAGGAACAAATAGAGTCTCAGAGGCGGGACAAACCTAGCTTTTTTGTCCTCATTGTATTCTTTGACTACCAAGCCAGGAGTGAAAATGAGCTTTCGAAGAGTTGAAAAAAGCTTGTTGTCCAAGTTTAAAAAACTGTCCAATAATTCTTTAAGGTAAATTAAAAAAGGAAGCCTGACTGGTTTCATCGACTGACCACATTGCGAACAAAACACCGCATTTTCTCCTAAATGAGTTTCGCAGTTCGGACAGGTTTCAGATCTCAACATTCAGCGTTTTCATCGTTCTCATCTAATTAAATAAGAAAACCCGAAATTTCTTCCGGGTTTAAATCAAAACTATTCATTTTCAAAACACTCCCACAGCTGCTCCAGCGTTTAAATTTCCATAGCCAAATTGGGAATTTCGATTCGGGAAAAGCCCAGCGGTAGACCTTAGCCTGTCTAAAACCTGAGCTCTGGTCCATCCGGGATTTTTTGCCCACACCAAAGCCGCGATTCCGGAAGCGGTAGATGTAGCTACTGATGATCCCCCAACTGTCGAAGGGTTATTTCCTGAATTTGCCACAGTAATGGGTTTGGTATTGGTTCCTGCTCTTTCCATTACTACGGTAAATTCCACCTTGGATCCTGAGTGACAGGTATCACATCGCTGATACCCGCTGCCTTCTTTTACCCCAGTGACAGCCACAGTTTCTGCCATAGTTGCCGGGAAAATCACCCCAAACCAATTGGTAAAGGAGGTGGAAGTGCCGGCTGCGGCAAAAATCAATTTTCCACGATTATAGGCATAGCGCACTGCATCAGCCACTTTGGAATTGGAAAAAACATCACCAATGGACATGCTGATGATTTTGACTTCAGATCTATTTCCTAACAATACCAACGCTTCTGCCACTCCATTTTTCTCATCCGCGGTATTGACGATCACATCACTAGTGCCTCTAACAGAAATCAAATTGGAGTTGTAAGCCACACCGACAGCATTCCCAACCGTATTTCTGGGAGAAGCAACCACTCCAGCCATGGCTGTACCATGACCACATTGGTCATTGGGTCCGTCATAGTTTTTCCAAAGCCAAAACCCTGTTTTGAAGGTTCCGAATTTCAGAAGTGTTCTTCCCGAAGATTCTCCCGAATTGAAGGAAGATCCAAACATCGATTGATTTGCTGAAAGTCCGGTATCTATAACCCCTACAGTAATTCCTGCACCGGTGCTTTGAGCCCAAGCTTGGGTGATCCCCATTTGAGGATAGTTCCAGGAAGCTTTTGCGCCGGGGGAAACAATGGAATAATCCGATGCGGAAAGGTTTGTCTGGGGTTCATTGGAGCATCCGGAATCACTTGTGATCCTTCCGTAGGGATTTTCACCATTGAGCAGCTCATAATTAAACTGGTAACCAACCGGTTCAAAATACCTCACTTCCGGCATCATCCTCAGATTCTGGAGCACCTCAAAATCTGTGATTTTCACTTCGAGGTAGGGCAATGACTCGTGGATTTCTGCAACGTGATCCTTCACTCGGTAGGTTGGACTTTCATTTCTCTCCAAAGTTTCTGCGATCATGCCTACAATCTTGGAAGCTGAAGTTTGCCAAGATTTACTCTTCACATCATCCAGACCGATCCTGGAATTTGGTTGCTGGAGTTCTGCAGGTTTGTATCCGATTGTTAAAATAGAATCCCCATGCATCAGCGCACTGAAAAGCAGCTGATCACTTTGCTCCATCCAGATAAAATCTCCTGTTTCCTGAATCGATTTGAGAATCAGCTGGTCAATTTCGGATTGTGGAATCAGGTCGTTTTGAATCTCATTTTGCTCCGTAAGGGAGACCGATGGCTTTTCTTCCTGAGTACAGGAAAAAACTAAAAGGGCCCCAAAAATCAGGGCAGGGTTGATTTTGAGTTTTAAAAGCATGGCTAAAAAGAGTTTGATTAATTGAACCTCAGGAAGTTACCTGAAATAAAACCGGAAGTAAAGTTGACAATCTTTTTTTTGAACTTAACCAAATATGCTCCCTCCACAAACCATAAGAGGAGGCTGATAAAAGTCATGAAATCTGCTGGTGAGTTTGGATAGATTGCAAGACACATCCCTCTATATTCTTTTCAAAATCCTTGTTATATGAGCAAAAGCGCTAAAGACATCAAGCCCTTAAGTCCAGAGGAATGGGAAAAATCCTGGCAAGAGCATTGGGAGAAATCCCAGATGAATTATGAGTTACCTCCTAATCTCAGCAAAAAACTAAAGGATGAACGGGAGTTTCTTTCTCAAGTCCGAAGTCCAGAAAAGGACAAAAAGAAGCTGGAAAAAGTCACCAAGGAATTTGAAATGGCTTTGAAGAAAATGAACAAAATCGGTCCAGCGGTGACTGTTTTTGGCTCAGCGAGATTTAAGCCTGGAGATGAGTATTACGAACTGGCCAGGAAAACCGGTGAAGTATTTGCCCAAGCTGGATTTTCGGTTTTGACTGGTGGAGGTCCCGGTGCTATGGAAGCAGCAAACAAGGGTGCATTTGAAGTTGGGGGAAAAACCTACGGACTAAACATCATCCTTCCCCATGAGCAGGCACCAAATCCTTATGTCGACGACACGATTGAGTTCAATCACTTTTTTGTTCGCAAAACCATGCTGGTCAAATACTCCTGCGCTTATATCGTAGTACCTGGAGGATTGGGAACTTTGGACGAGTTGTTTGAAGCAGCCACCTTGATCCAATGCAAAAAAATCGGTCCTTTTCCGCTCATCTTGGTGGGTCAGGAATTCTGGAAAGGGCTAAGGGATTTTGTGGCGTTTATGGCGGATCAGGGGGTGTTTTCTCCAGAGGAAGTCGGGTTTTCAAAAATCGTGGACACACCGGAAGAAGCCGTGGAGTTGGTTTTGAAAAGTATTCCTAAGGATCTCCAAAAAATCCTAGATAAAGAAAAGTCTAAGCTGAAGCCCCGAAAGCCCAAAAAATCAAAGAAGTAAATACGCCCAAAGAGGCCTGGATGCTAGAGTTAATCGAATCTAAATGTTCAACTTTGGTTTAGGAGCCTAATTCCAGGAAAAATTTAAATCCATTAAAATTTCAAAATGAAAATCAAACTTTTTGGTGCTGCAGGAGGTGAAGTCACCGGCTCGTGTTACTTAGTCCGAACTGAAAAATCCGCCATCTTGATAGACTGCGGGATGTTTCAAGGGGGCAGGGATTCAGAAGCCAAAAACCTTTTGCCTGAAGGTGCAAGACCCGACCAAGTCCAGGCGGTGCTTTTGACCCACGGACATTTAGACCATACCGGAAGAGTCCCTCTATTGATCAAACATGGATTCAAAGGTCCGATCTATAGTACCATCCAAACCCTGGAACTGAGTCAGATTATTCTTGAGGATTCTGCGCGGCTCCAAGATGCTGATGCCGAGCGTCAAAATCGTAAATATTGGGAACCTGGCAAACCACTCTTTGAGCCGCTTTATGAACCGGAGCATGTTGAAAAAATGAGGGATTTGGTAAGGCCAATTTCATTTGGGGTTGCGATTTCGATCACGGAAGATATTTCAGCCAGGTGGATTGAAGCAGGTCATATGTTAGGTTCAGGATGTATTGAGTTGATTGTGGATGAAGAGGGGAAAAAGAAAATCATCGCCTTCTCGGGAGATCTTGGACCATTGAATTTGCCATTGCTTCGGCCGTTTGAACATTTCCTTAAAGCTGATTTGGTGTTGATGGAATCTACCTATGGAGACCGAAATCACAAATCATATGAGGAAACAGTGGCAGATTTTGAACAGATCGTCAAGGACGTCAGCGAAAACGGCGGGAAGATTCTGATCCCAACTTTTGCAATAGGACGCGCACAGCAGTTGGTTTATCACATGGCAGAGTTTTACAACGCCGGGAAAATTAAACCATTTCCTGTTTATCTGGATAGCCCCATGGCAATTCGGGCAACCGAAGTTTACCGAAATCACCAGGATTTGTTGGATGATGAATTTCAGTTGCTCAAGCAAAATGGGGCCTTTCCTGTGGATGAGCAATTTTTTATTCCCAGTCCAAGCGGGGAATCTTCCAAAGCTCTCAATCAACTTACCGGACCTTGTATGATTTTGGCCGGAGCTGGTATGTGTAATGGTGGAAGGATTTTGCATCACCTCCGACACAACCTGAGAGATCCCAATACACACATTGTAATTGTTGGATTTCAGTCCCAGGGTTCCCTGGGAAGAAAGCTTGTAGAAAAAGCGGAGACTGTAAGAATTTTTGGGGAGGAAATCCCGGTGATCGCAAAAGTTCACACTCTCAATGGGTTCAGTGCACATGCCGGGCAATCGGAGCTTTTGGAGTGGCTATCCTACCTCGCACCATCCAGACCCAAAGTGGCTTTGGTACATGGTGAAGATCGGGCACGAACCATTCTTGCGGGATTGATCGAAGAAAAATTCGGAATACGTCCGGAACTCCCGGAAATCGGAGATGTGATTGAAATTTAGTACAAGTAAAATACCATTGACACTATTCAATTCAGTACTATGAGAAGTTTAACACTTAGGGTAGCTGCAACTTTAACTATACTCCT
>DATIAI010000496.1:0-5074 GCA_035458065.1 Algoriphagus sp.
ACCATTGATCTTTATTTACTAAGGAAGTTAGTAATAAACTTAGTCCTTCACACTTCCTGGACATCAACATTTGATTTACGGCCAGACTCATACACTCTATTCTAATAGATTGACTACCAGTGCCAGATTCAACTAGGTAAAGCTCAAAAAGCCAAATAACATACTCCAACTCATAGCGGCAATCGGATTATAAATTCGCTGCCTTTTCCAAAAGGAAACTGGGCATCGTTCTCTTTTTCCCCACCTCCTCCTGAATAGGTTTTTACCACCAGTTCGCCACCATGTGCCTTCACAATATTATAGCTCAGTGACAATCCCAATCCAGTTCCCTCCCCCGTTGGCTTAGTGGTGAAGAAGGGCTGGAAGATTTTGTCTTTGATAGAGTCAGGAATCCCGTGGCCGTTGTCTTTTACAGAGATCTCTATTTTTTCTCCAAGATTTTTGGTGGAGACTTTTACAAGTGGTTTGAAACTTTCCAAGGGTTCAAATCTCTCGGAGGGTTGGTTGCAAGCATTTCGGCTTCGCTCAGCACAAGCATAAAAAGCATTATTGGTAATATTCAGCATCACACGCCCAATTTCCTGTGGCACAATATTGACTTTAGGTAAACCCGGATCGAAGTCGGTCACAAATTCTGCATTAAATGTTTTGTCTTTAGCTCGCATGCCATGGTAGGATAATCTTAAATATTCATCCGCTAAAGCATTAATGTCAGTCGGCACTTTCTCTCCAGAACTGGTTCGGCTATGCTCGAGCATCCCTTTGACTATCGCATCCGCCCGTTTGCCGTGGTGGTTGATTTTGGAGAGGTTTTCTTTGATTTCCCCAAGTATCTCGCTGACCAACGTCTCGTCTCTCGCTTCTTGGCTCTTGGCTCGCTCGACTTCTACCTCGTCAATCAGCTCATTGCTTACCTCAGAAAAATTATTCACAAAATTCAATGGATTTTGGATCTCATGAGCAATGCCGGCGGTGAGTTGTCCGAGGGAGGCCATTTTTTCGGATTGAATAAGCTGGGCTTGGGTAGATTTGAGGTTTTCGAGGGAAGTTTGGAGGTCGTGGGTTCTTGCTTCTACTTCTTTTTCTAAGACCTCTTTTTGGGAAACCAAAATTTGGTTCTTCTCTTCTGACAGCTTTTTGACTTCAACCAGCTTTTGTTCCAAGGTTTGATTGGTTTTTGCAAAATCGTAGCCGATAAATATGGAAACTGCTACAGGCAGAGTAAGATGACTTAATGAAAAAATAAACCATTGATTCAAAAATGGTGAAACGGGAGTATAATTTAACAGTAAAAACAATAACCAAAACCCCAGGCATATTACCCCACCGACTGCAAGGATTAAGGCCCCTCTTCTCTTTCTCAAGAATCCAAGAAAAGCAATCCTTACAATTTCAAAGTTGGTAATGGTTGCAAATCCCATAGCAAAAACGAGCCAACCCCATGGATAAATTAACATCCCTAATGGAACACAGCATATCCCAAAAATGACAATACCATAAAATATTTTTTGCTTTTCATGACCAAGCAATTCATATATCGCAGTCAGAAAATAGATCCAGCCAACAACCTGAATTACTAAACTGAAACTCGCCCAATAATAATATAATCGCACTGTTATATTATCATTTGAGCCAATTGTAAACATGGACCAAACAATTGCCCAAATAGCAGCATATATAAAAAAATAAAGACTTGTTTTCCTTTTACTGTCTGAAACATAAAATGCTAAAAATAAAATAGACAAAACAAAATAAGATGAAATGCGGAAAGAAAGATTTTTTTGGTTATAAATTCTAGTAGCGTGAAAGTAAGAATTGGCATTTTCAACCGAATTGATTTTTATATAAATACCCAAGTTTGGATTAGCCCATTTTGCTGAATAATGAATGTCAGGCTCCAGTTGATAACGGATTGCCAAAACCTGCAATCCGGATTTGTTAACTGGGAATGCAAATGGCTTTTCCAAAGGATTGACTGCAACGGTTTCTTTGGGAATATTACCTATCACTCCAAACCTCTGGAACAATTTTCCATTCAGATAGAACTCCGAAGCTCCGGATTGCAAAAGTGTAAATGCAAGATTACCAACCTTGCTGGGATCTACATCCAATTGCAACCGAAACCAAACCACTGAATCCTTCCATAGCATCGGCAGATCATGGATATCCTTTCCCGGGTTGATGGTATCCCAAGTGCTGTCGTCAAAGTCCGGATTGGCATATTCCGGGTTGTCGCCGATTTTGTATTTCCAGCCTTTGTCCAGTAAAATTCCTGACTGGGGAATTTCTTTAATACTCACCACCTGGTTTTCCTGGGCTCGGAGGTTCCCACAGAAGCAGAAAAACAGGATTAGTAAAAGTGATTCTCGGCCCATATTATCAAAAATTAAAGTTCTAAGCGGGACTTTCGAAAGAAGCTTGAAAAGGACATTGGCAACCCATTCGCTTATTCCATTTTAGCATCAAATTCCAAACGAAAGCTTTTCCGACACCATATTCTTTCCGGGTAGTATTCTGCTGGAGAGATTTAGATGCAAATGCAATCATTTTCAGAAGTCAGTTGGAATCTGAATAATAAACTCAGTTCCGATTCCCAATTTGGAGCGTACCTCCAATTTTCCTCCATGGGCCTTGATGATGTCGTAACTGATACTCAGACCTAAGCCTGTTCCTTCTGTCCCTTTTTTCGTGGTGAAGAACGGTTCCAGGATTTTGTCCATGATATCCTCCGGGATTCCTTTGCCGTTATCCCCAATTGTCAGCTGAATTTCCGTTTCAGAGGTTCTTTTTGTGAAAATGGTCAGTTTCGGGGAATAGTTAAGTTTACCTGTGGTTGCTTCCAGAAGTTTATCCCGCATTGCATCAAAGGCATTGTTGCAAAGGTTGAGAATGACCCTTGAAAAATCGTCCGAAATCAGTTTGACCTCACCCACTTCGGGATCCAGCTGTAGGTCAATTTCCACATTGATCGGTGCTTTACCAGCTCTCATCCCATGAAAGGCGAGATTGGCAAATTCTTTCACGATAGGATTGAAGGCCTTGGATTCTATATTATTTCCGGAGGACCTGCTGTGTTGAAGCATGGATTTGACGATTCCGTCGGCCCTTGTTCCGTGCTCGTGTACTTTCCGCAGGTTGCTTTTGATGTCTTCGAGGATTTCTCCAATCAAAGTCTCGTCCCTTTCCTCTTGGATCTTGTCTCTTTCCTCCTGTATTTCTCCAATCAATTCGATACTTACTTCTGAGAAATTGTTTACAAAATTCAGGGGGTTTTTGATCTCGTGCGCAATTCCGGCAGTCAGCTGTCCGAGGGAGGCCATTTTTTCGGATTGAATCAATTGTGACTGGGTGGCTTTCAATTCAGAAAGTGCTTTCTCCAATCGTAGTTTTTCCTCCCTCAATTCCATGTCTTGTCTTTCTTTGGCTTCCAAATCCAGGAAGCGTTTGTAGGCCAACTCGAAAACCAATGAGCATCTTTTTTGGAGCATTCGGGTTTCTTCCGAAAGATTTTGGTGTGAAACCATCAGCAATGCTCCACCTGAGAAATCTGAAAAATGGTAAAATTGCTTTTCCGGAGGAAGATCCCCCCAGTAGGCAGCGATCTGAGGAGCGTTTCTTTTTATTTCAGCCAGCCATTCTTCTAGCTCTGAGCCTTTTGCTTCGATTGTATAATCGGTGATTTCGTCCAAATAAAGCCTCAAAAACTCCTTAGCCAAAGCGGAATTTTCCAGGCGAAATGTAGTCTGGCCTTCAATTATTTTGTCACCGGCCCGAAACGCATACCAAGAATCAAATGTGGGGGAATCGGCTGAATACAAATGAACCACGGATGCCTGCAAATCTTCCTGGCCAAGGATACCCATTTGTTCCCGCAGTACATTGGCCACGTCACTGAGCTCGGTGGAGGATTGCATGGCAAGCGCTCGGGTTCTGATTCGCTCAAGTGCAACTTCTATCTGTGCTTCGCGAGCCTGGGCTTCGGCCTGTTTTAAGTCGCTGAAGCGCGTGTAAGTCAGATCAAAAACCCCGGCAAATTTCACCAATAGCCCTAGATTTTCCTCCGGTAATGGTTCGGGTGTAGTTACCACAAGCATTCCCTTGGAAAAAAATCCTACAGTCTGAACGCGACGATGGTGTAAAAATGCAGGATCAAAGGGTATTCCGATATCCTCCTTCAAGTACCTCAGCCAATTCTCCAAATCATCCCCAGTCTGGTCAATGACCATGAATTTTTGATTCTTTTTCCAACCACTATACATCTTGGAAAGAGTAGTGGGTTCATCGATTCTGCCGGAGAATCGGGTATTGACCTGGTTACCACCTTGCTCAGTGATCCAGAAATCAATCGTGTTGCTTTCTTCTTTGACTATTCCGATGTTGATCCGCTCATGGACGATTCCCAAGGCCTGAAGTTGCTGAAAAAGAACAAATGCAGCCTCTGCCAATTCATCGCTATGCTGCATGGCCATGGTTCGGGACCGTACTTTCTCCAATGCTGCTTCAATCTGAGCCTCCCGATCTTGAGCTTCGGCTTTTTGGAGATCAATAAATCTTGTGTAGGATTGTTCGAATACCTTGGCAAAACGCTGAAGTATTTTAGCCTGGTCTTCCGAAATGGGCGAAGGTGTCCAGGTCAGTGCACCATACCGCATATAGGCCATGGAAAACACTAAGTCCTCCCGTTGCTTCATGAATTGCTTAGTGGTTTCAGGGACTTTGGTAAATTCAGTATGGAAAAAATAATAGTTATCAAGTGACTTCTTCTCCTGCCCAGCAATTTCAACGACTGAATAAGGTGCCCCGCTTTTCCAATGCATGATTAGTTCGCGGAGCCCAGGGAGTTCGGAATAGGGTACATGATACTTTTCGGGAAGATCATAGCCGTCATCATAGCCCTCACCCCAACTATCAATATCTCCGGAATCAGGATCCATGATATTGATGGCAGCGCCCCCTTGGTCAAATCCCAATTCTTTAAGCTGGGAATACAGCACTTTGACAACCTGCCGAAGGTCCACACTTTTTTGCATTCCCATGGTTCTTGCACGTATCCTTTCCAAACCAGCTTCAATCT
>DATIAI010000497.1:0-2343 GCA_035458065.1 Algoriphagus sp.
ACTGCGGGGAAATCGCTCCAAGAAAGTTCAAAGTATCCATTTTGATGCCTTCGAGTCTGAGAATTACCCCAATCTAGCTGAGGCCGGAATCGTGATAGATTACAATACCAATGCTATCCGTCCATTTGAGCCTTCAAAGAAGCTTGTTAAAATGAATCACCTGGATAACAGAGTGATGGTTTTGAAACTTTTTCCGGGGATCACTGACAAGATTATGGATGCCTGTTTCAATATAGAAGGTTTGCGTGGGGTGGTTTTGGAGACTTACGGTTCAGGAAACAGCCCATCGGAATCCTGGTTTATGAAATCACTGGATAGGGCTATAAAAAAAGGACTGATTATATTAAATGTGTCCCAATGTAATGGCGGGCGTGTTATTCAGGGAAGATATGAAACCAGCAAAGAACTGCTTGCTGTAGGAGTGGTAAGCGGAGCTGACATGACCACTGAGGCAGCTGTGACCAAATTGATGTTCCTTTTGGGTCAGAATCTATCACGGGAGGAAATCTGCAACAAGCTCACTCAGTCCTTGGCGGGTGAGATTACGGCCTGATATTTTCGGGAAATATGCGGAAGAGTTTGGAATCGGGAGGAATAATAATTTTCTTTGCACTCCGATTCGCAAAACCGCGAAAAATCAACACAGAGAGGTGTCCGAGTGGTTGAAGGAGCACGCCTGGAAAGTGTGTATACTCCAAAAGGGTATCGAGGGTTCGAATCCCTTCCTCTCTGCAAAAAGCCAGCTTTAGAAATAAGGCTGGCTTTTTCTTTTTTAAAAAACCAACAAAGAGTTGGGTAATTCAATAAAAAATAGATAAGCTTGAAGATCAATAAGATTATTTAAAGTGATTGATTCAAAAGAGTTCAAAAACAATTTTAAGCACCGTTCAAAGGATTCAAAAAAAGCAGTTTCATCAATCCATTCATGTAAAAATTGCCCTAAACTCGGTTTAAACAGGGGATTCTTTCAGAAAAGTTAAAAGACCCCATTGTTTTTTGAATTTAAAAAATCATAACTTTAAAACTCGATTTTAATCTGGAAACCATTTAACCTTTATCAAAAGTCTAATTAAAAACACATTATGAGAAAGTTAATCGCTTTGTTCATGCTTGCAGGTATCATGTATGTTCCTGTTTTCGCTAACGCACAAGATGCATCTGCTGATACAGCAGCCGCAACCCAAGCAGTAGAAACGCCTGCTGCATCTCCTACAGTTGTTGACGATGAGATCGTCGCTGAGGAGCAAAGCTTTCACCAAGTGATCAAGGAGAAGATCATCGAAGGTGATCCAATCTACATGACCCCGGTATTGATCTGTTTGATTCTGGGTTTGGCAATCGCTTTGGAAAGAATTATCACTTTGAACATGGCGACCACCAACACAAAAAAGCTGATCAACAAAGTGGAAGATGCGTTGGCTACAGGTGGTATTGAAGCTGCAAAAGATGTGACCAGAAACACTAAAGGTCCAGTTGCTTCTATCTTTACCCAAGGCTTGATGAGATATTCTGAAGGGATCGAAATGGTAGAGAAATCTATTATAGCTTATGGTTCTGTTGAGATGGGCCGTTTGGAAAAAGGATTGATTTGGATCTCTCTTTTCATCTCCTTGGCACCGATGTTGGGTTTCATGGGTACGGTAATCGGTATGATCTTCGCATTCGATACAATCGAAGCGGCTGGTGATATCTCTCCATCAATCGTAGCAGGTGGTATTAAAATCGCCCTTTTGACTACAGTTGCTGGTTTGATTGTTGCGATTATCCTTCAGTTATTCTACAACTACCTAGTTTCTAAAATCGACTCTTTAGTAAATGATATGGAGGACGCCTCTATTTCTTTGGTAGACGTGTTGGTAAAGCACAAATTGACCGGTAAGTAAGTTTCCGCTCTTTTTGTCTTAATTAAAATTCCACAATACTAAAGAATCAAACTATGGATACTTACGATATCATGCTCTATGTGAGCTATGCATTGGTGGGAATTGGATCGGTTGTCTCCATTCTTCTCCCATTGATTAAATCTTTGGATGAGCCAAAGACATTGTTGAAAACGGGTCTTTCAATTGTCGTTATTTTGGTGTTGTTCTTCATTTGCTACAGTATTTCAGACAATGAAGTTCTTCCAAAATTTGAAGGTGAACCATTTAATTTGACCCCTGGTATGTCACAGGCGGTTGGTGGTTTGATGATCACTACCTACGTCTTGACTTTCGTTGCGCTTTTGAGCATTGTAATTACCGAACTCACCAAAGCTGTTAAGTAAAATGGCAAGGAAAAAAAACAGAATGAGTCAGGAGGTTAACGCAGGTTCGATGGCCGACATCGCATTCTTGCTGTTGA
>DATIAI010000498.1:0-2261 GCA_035458065.1 Algoriphagus sp.
GATCCTATGCCTCAGAAAATCAACTGCTAAAATTTTTAACTTGGGTCACTTATCTGATTTATCACCACAAACCCAAATCAGTCCTTATGAAAAAAATATGCATTGCCACTTTTGTAGCATTGGCCGGCCTATCAGCTTGCCAGGCGCCGCAAAAGCCGAATTACAAGTTTCAGGTTTCAGACCTGGAGCCAAATCTGATTACTCTTTCTTCCGACGAATTCATGGGCAGAATGCCATTCACGGAGGGTGAAAAAAAGACTACATCATTCATCGAATCTGAATTTAAAAAGATTGGATTGGAGCCCGGAAATGGGGATTCCTTCTTTCAGGACGTGCCGTTGGTCTCCATTGTAAGCACACCTCAGGGAAATATCGAATTGAAAACTTCCAGCACCAATCATTCCCTGGAGGGATTTAAGGATTTTGTCATTTGGACTCAGAAGACGGATTCACTGGTAGAAGTGAAAGATGCAGAGATAGTATTTGCCGGATTTGGAATAGTGGCTCCTGAGTATGGTTGGAATGACTATGCAGGGCTGGATGTCAAGGGCAAAGTCGTTGTAGTATTGGTCAATGATCCTGGATTTGGAACAGAGGACTCCACTTTTTTCAAGGGAAATACCATGACATACTATGGTCGCTGGACTTACAAATATGAAGAAGCAGCGAGACAGGGAGCTTTAGGTTGCCTGATTGTGCACAATACAATCCCGGCAGGCTATGGATTTAATGTAGTTCAGGGAAAGCACAATTCTCCGATTCTCTATTTGGATGACCGGGGAACAGAAGCCTACAAAATGGGTTTCGAAGGATGGATCACACTTCCCTCAGCCAAAAAACTCTTTGAACTTGCAGGAATGAATGATGCAGAGCTTTTGGCAAAAGCCAGAAAATCCGGATTCCAAGGGATGCCTTTGGGGGTGAATCTTTCAGCAGCTATTCAAGTAAAGGCAGAGTATAATGTCTCGCAAAATGTGGTTGCCAAAGTCACCGGTAAAACCAAACCCGAAGAAGTAATTATCTATTCTGCGCATTGGGATCACTTTGGTATCGGAAAGCCAGATGAAACGGGAGATAGTATATACAATGGAGCGCTGGATAACGCTTCGGGAACAGCAGCTTTGATCGCATTGGCCAAAGCCTTTAAAACTGATGCCCAACCCGACCGGACTGTAGTATTTCTTGCGGTAACAGCCGAAGAGCAAGGATTGTGGGGTTCGGCCTATTATGCCCAAAATCCGATTTATCCCAAAGAAAAAACTGTTGCCAACATCAATATGGATGGAATCAATCCTTATGGCAAAATGAAAGATGTGTCAATCATTGGTGCAGGCCAAAGTGAAATGGAAGATCTGCTCAATGTCGAATTGGAAAAGTTAGGCCGCTACAGCGCTCCCGAACCCAATCCAATTGCGGGTTATTATTTTCGCTCAGACCACTTCAATTTTGCAAAAATCGGTATTCCAGCTTTATACTTCGGAACAGGAATCGATCATTTTGAAAAGGGGAAAGAATATGGAAAGCAACTTCAAGATGACTACGTGGCCAATTACTACCACAAGCCTAACGAAGAGTATGATCCAGCACGATGGAATCTGGATGGTGCGGTGGATGATGTGCAGTTACTTTATAATGTCGGAAGAAGTCTGGCCAACTCTGATAAATGGCCGGAATGGAAAGCAGGGTCGGAGTTTAAGGCTGTGAGGGATGTGTATATGAAGAAATAAAAAGCAACAAGCCGGATCGTTCAAGTCTGGCTTGTTTTTTTTACCCTATTTTGATTCCATATTTCCCCAAGAGACCGGGCAAACCATCCAAATCAAACCTTGTGCCTTTGACCTTGTTGATCTCTGGATCGAGGCGATAGTTTTGGGCTTCCCGAAAGTCAGCTTTCTCGAGATTAGTCCTGTCAAAGACAACACCTGTAAGATCCGATCCCTGGAAATCGGCTCCGTATAGGTCCGATTGTGAAAAATCCACTTCACGCATCCTACAATTTTTGAAGATGGACTTTTTGAGTTTTAGGTTGAAAAAATTACAGTAATCCAATTGACTTTTTTCAAAGTGGAATTCCAATAAAAAAGGATTTGCACCATTGAAATGAACTCCCAAAAGTTTACAGGATTCAAACTTCACCTGACGGAAACTGACACCGGTAACCTTGGCATTGCTCAGATCACAATTTTTGAAAGTACAATTCTCAAAACTGCTACCATGAAAGTTAAGATTTGAAAAGTTGCAGGCTGAAAATGTACAACCCT
>DATIAI010000499.1:0-13500 GCA_035458065.1 Algoriphagus sp.
ACGGAATGTGGAAACCCAACATATTTTTGGAGTAGGCAAACAAAAATCCCACAATTCCTCCCACATAAAGTGAGGGAGCAAATATCCCCCCGCTGCCTCCCGAACCTATTGTCACTGCCGATGCAATCGGTTTTACCAATACGATTATCGCAAGGAAAACCAAAATCATTATCGGGTTTTCGATGGTAGAAAAAAAGATACTGTTGTCCAGAATCTTGGAGTAATCCCCGTCGATTAGGATATTCAAAAAATCATAACCTTCACCATAAATCGGTGGGAAAAAGAAGACCATTATACCGAGCAATGCTCCTCCATATGTGGTCCTCATCCACTGGTCTCCGATATCATCCATGATCTTTTCTGTTGACCTGACCATTTTGCTAAAATATAGGGAGACCACTCCGCAAATTATGCCGAGCAATAAATAGTAAGGCATATGAGCGGCAATGAAGTTTTCTTTCAAGTTGAAGTTGAAAAGTGATTCTTCACCGATCAGGATCATAGAGGTAATCGAACCCATTACGGAGGCGATCAAAAGTGGAATAAAGCTAGCCGTGCTTATTTCCAAAAGGATTACTTCAATCGCAAATATCACCGCCCCGATCGGTGCACCGAAGATTGCGGAAATAGCACCAGCGGCACCACAGCCGATCAATAACGTTCTCTTTTTAGGATTGAGATGAACCAGAAGCCCCACATTTGACCCGATAGCCGAGCCCGTGACGACCATTGGGGCTTCCAATCCCACCGATCCGCCAAACCCAACCGTCAGGGCAGAGGTAATCACCCGACTGTAAATTTTGGCTCTGGGAATGATACTGGCTTTTTTGGAAATATTAAAAAGCACATCAGGGATGCCGTGTCCACCAATATCCTTAAGAATAAATCTTCCCATGAGATAAGCCGCCGAAATCCCGATCAGAGGATAAATAATGTACATGAAATTGGCGTACTCCTTATAAAAATCCTCAGTCAGAAATTTCTGGATGGCATGGACTGAGGTCTTGAGGATCACTGCCGCCAATCCGGAAAAAATTCCTATCAAACCGCTCAGGATTAAGATAAATGACTGGTTACTCAGGTGCCTGAGCCTCCAGATCAAAAATTTCGTTATCAAATCATTTCTTGCCAAATCAATAAAAATTTACAAAAGGTTTAATAGGATATCGATTCCATCTTACTGAGTGTTTGCAAGTGTCGCCAATTCAGAGTCTAGTGCAAGAATACAGTTCAGAACCAGATTGACAGCATTGACATAAAACTCCGGCTGGATATTCTCAAACTCATCCGAGGGCTTGTGGTAATCTACATGGTCCTCAACTCCAAAATAAATATGAGGGACTTTCTTATCAAAAAAAGCTCCATGATCAGAAGATTTGGTCCAATCCTCCCTACCACTTCCCGGAGTATCATGGCCAAGTCGGAGGATAGGGTTTGACCCTTCTGCGACTTCTTCGAGTATGGGTTTGAATTGGGGATTATGGAAAGTGCCTGAAGCGTAAAGTTCATTTTTGTCACTTCTTGAAAGCATATCCATATTGACATTCAGCAGGATTTGGTCCAAGGGGTAGGGGAAATCATCGAGGAGGGCTTTTGCCCCCTTCAGACCCATCTCTTCCGCATCCAATGCGACGAACATCATGCTGTGAAATGGCCTGTTTTTGGAAAAATATTCCGCCATTACCATCATAGCAGCAGTACCGGAGGCATTGTCATCGGCTCCGTTGAAAATCGAATCTCCCGCAGCATCTGGTCTGCCGATACCTACATGAACGTAATGAGCGGTGACTACGATCACCTTTCTTGAGCTGCTTCCTGGAATGAAGGCCACCAAGTTTGCAGCATCTTCATAGTTTTTGAGGTCCCTGCCTGAGACAAATGAAAATCGCTGAATGAAATCCGGATAGAGGGCCTGGACATTTTCAAGACTTGTCAGTTCACCAAGAATATACCTTCTGGCCAAAAGACTACCGTTACTCAAAGGCTTCCTTCCTGCGAGATCATCTGAGGAAAGAAATTCTATGTGTTTCAATAGTTTTTCAGAGTCAATACTTTGGGAAAAAGAAAAACTCGAAATAAGTGTGCATAGGATAAAAAAGAGGATTTTTTTGAAATTGAATTGCATCTGGTGATCCATTATTCGTTATGTATATTCGTAAAAATACTAGGCTTACCGTCACCACATCTGAAATTGATGAAATATATCAGCTGCGCTCTCCTTTTTTTCATTTCAATTCATATTGTCCAGGCTCAGGGAGGACTCCCGCAAAGTTTTTTTGAAGGAAAATCTGTTGTTATGATTTCTACTGATCCGGGTTCCCGCCCTGTATTAAGCTGGCAACAATTGGCGGATAGTGTACATCGGCATTTGGTAGAAGCTGGTGCAGACCCAGTGGGGTATTTTGAATTGGAGCAAGTGATTCTTTCTGAAGCCAGGCAATCGGATTTTGCAAAAGCATTTTCACAGCGACTGGTTAAAAACATCATATTGGTCACCAGAAAGAAAGAAAGCCTCAGCATTCATGTTGGTCCATTTAGTGAGGATGGAAAAATAATTTCGACAACGGCACTATTTGGTATCTCCGGAAAAGATTGGAATGAGGCAGGATCACAAATAGCCGAATCAGGCAAAGCCACCAGGTCAAAAAATCTGCTGGTAATTGATGTGCCTGAATTTCCCCAAATCAGCAATCAGGAAACAGCGCAATCCGAGCAAAAATTTCTTCCCAGAAATCCTCTAAATCTCGAAGTCTTCAAACTGGGGATTCCACTGGAGGGTTCTTCTGCCGAAACAGGTTCCCTTGGCTATTTTAGGTATGATTTGTTGGGTAAATCCCAAGAAGCAATTTTGGCTGAGCAGGCTGCTCAGAAAGCTCAGATTCAGTCAATCATGGAAAGCCTTTATCCGCATCAGGTTGAATGGTTGACCGAAGCAAAAACCAACGAACAGTTGGTTCAGGATAGAGTTCAATTTCTTTTGGTCAAAGTCGAAGGAAGACAGGCAGATTTGATGAAAAGCATGGGACTCGAGCCAATAGTTGGCGAGGAGGGATCCAAGACCGTGGTAAAATATTACATCAAACTAATTGTCAGAGACGAGCTTTACCTAGGTCCAGATTGGGATGCGGATGCGGATTGGAAAATTGCGCTGACCAATTTTTTAAACAATCTCAAAAAGTAAACCTCCCGGAGGAGGTTTTTACTTGACTTAGGGTTAGGGTGATTTAAGCAACTTTTACTTCAAGATTTATTTAGCAACAAATTCTGTGTTTATACTGCTATTGCCCTAAAAGAAGAAAGAATATTTAGTAAATCCAATTTCTTTCAAAAAATTTTTAATCAACCTTTGGTTAATGGAATTTTTCAAAGATCTTTTTCTTTTTAAAATAGATTTTCATTTAGAAATGGAATCAATGCAAGAATAATTGCCTGCCGATAATATTCATTTCTTTCCACCACTCCCTGAGTAAGTATTCCGACAGATCCGCCTCGCTGTTTAGAA
Source organism: Algoriphagus sp. (assembly GCA_035458065.1). GTDB lineage: Bacteria > Bacteroidota > Bacteroidia > Cytophagales > Cyclobacteriaceae > Algoriphagus. Next base: position 3,503 of record DATIAI010000499.1, read on the forward strand.
TTGTCTTGACTGAAAATCAGATCATCAGCCTTACCCAATTCCATACCTTCTTTCACCAAATCCTCCACGGCCTTTGGAATGTAAAATGTTCCTGTTTTGGATTGGCTGGTTTTCCCGTTCCGATCAAGGATATAAATCCAGGCAAAAGCATACATCCCAAAGTCATCTTCATCAAGTCCACCTTCTATACCAACCCAATAGTTGGCTTCTGGGAAAACTTCGCGGGAATTCTGGGCTCGGTTTTTTGCTCCTTGCAAGGTCTCCTTATCACCTTTGGGTTGCTCGGATACTCCCGAAGAAGCGTTGATTCCTTCTACGAGAAAACTTTTGTTGAATGCCCGGGTGAAGGCATCTTCAGTGCTGGAAATTTTTACAGGATTCTTGCTTCCGACCAAAACAAGGAGTTTGTCAGAAGGTTGAAAATTTTGTCTTCTTTTGAAATTCATAAATCAGGCCGCTGACGCTTAGGCCATGTTGGTAAATACCTGGTTGACATCATCATCTTCTTCCAGACGATCGATGAGTTTGTGGATAATTTCCTCCTGTTCTTCGGTAAGTTCAGTTAAGGTCGTTGGGAACCGTTGGAAATCTGCAGAAATAATTTCTATTCCACGGTCTTCCAATGCTTTTTGCATGGAGCCAAAGTCTTCAAATTCCGTATAGGCGAAGATTTCGCCTTCATTTTCAGCAATTTCAGTTAACCCGTGATCGATGAGTTCCAGCTCAAGGTCATCAAGGTTATAATTTGCTTTGGCAAATCGGAAGACTGCTTTGCGGTCAAACATAAAACTCACCGAACCTGAAGTGCCAAGTGCTCCACCTGCTTTGGTAAAATAAGAGCGCACATTGGCTACAGTTCTGTTAGTATTGTCTGTGGAAGTTTCGACTATGAAGGCGATCCCAAATGGGCCATATCCTTCATACACGATCTCTTCGTAATCTTTTTCGTCTTTGTTTGAAGCTCGTTTGATAGCTGCTTCAATGCGATCCTTGGGCATTTGGGCACCTTTCGCATTTTGAATGACAGTTCTAAGCTTTGTATTGGTATTGGGATCAGGACCTCCGGCTTTTACTGCCATTACAATTTCCTTACCCAGACGGGTAAAAACTTTGGACATTTTGTCCCAGCGCTTAAACTTTCTTTCTTTTCGGAATTCAAATGCTCTTCCCATGGAATTGTCTAATTATAGGTTGGCAAAAATAGCAAATCTTTTCACTTAGCGGAACCTAGGTTCTTTTTATCAAAAGGAGCAATTTTTTGCGAAATTTATGTCTTTGGGACTTTTTTAATGCGTATTAATTAAAACACCACTATAATGAACTACTCAAACCATCAACCTATTCCAAATCTTCCAAAACTGGACCTTCCCAAGGTCGTGATAGTTGGTGGAGGCTTTGCGGGACTCAAACTTTCTATGAGTCTCCGAAATAGCGCATTTCAGGTTATACTTTTAGACAAAAACAATTACCACCAGTTTCAGCCGCTATTTTATCAGGTTGCCACAGCTGGATTGGAGCCAAGCGCCATTTCCTTTCCTCTACGAAAAATTTTCCATGGTGCTCCCAACGTGAGTTTCAGAATGGCTGAAGCCGAGGGAGTGGATCCCAAGGCTAAAAGGCTTCATACAGACATTGGTTATATCGATTATGATTTTTTGATTTTAGCAATGGGAGCAGACACCAATTACTTCGGAGCTAAAAATATCGAATACTTCTCTTCACCCATGAAGACGGTTTCTGAAGCGCTTTATATCCGAAATAAAATCATCTCCAATTATGAGCGGGCCATTACTATTCCAAAAATGGAAGACAGAAAATCGCTGATGAATATGGTCATCGTAGGAGGAGGTCCAACAGGCGTGGAGTTGGCTGGTGCCATGGCCGAATTGAGGAACAATGTTTTTCCGAAGGATTATCCCGAACTGAGCTTCAAAAACATGAAAGTCGTCCTGATCGAAGCAGGACCAAAATTACTTGCAGCGATGTCAGAGCAAGCTCAAAGTCATGCCTTGGAATATTTGCAAAATCTGGGCGTGGAGGTTTTTCTTGCCACAAAAGTGTTGGATTACGATGGAAAAGTGGTTTCGATTGAGGGCAAGGAACCGATTGAGACCCAAACCTTGCTTTGGGCGGCTGGAATCAAACCAAATCGCATTGAGGGTTTTGAACCAGGTCAATATGCCGGAAATGGAAGAATGTTGGTGAATGAATTTAACCAGCTTATCGGTTCGGATGGTGTGTTTGTATTGGGCGACCAGTGCCTTTTGCCTAGTGGAGATTTTCCAAAAGGTCATCCCCAAGTAGCCCAAGTAGCGATTCAACAGGCCAAGAATTTATCAAAAAACCTTTTCCGAATGGTCAAGGGCCACCAATTGTCGCCATTTCAGTACAAAGATTTGGGTTCAATGGCCACAGTGGGGAGGAAATTAGCCGTAGTGGATTTACCGTTTTTCAGGTTCCAGGGATTTTTGGCATGGATGACATGGCTGTTTGTACACCTGATGGCTATCCTAGGAGTCAAGAACAAACTGTTCATCTTTCTGGATTGGTCCTGGAATTACCTCAGCTTTGACCCGAGTCTGCGACTATTGATCAAGCCAAAGTATGTGCGTGCATCAGAGCGAAAAGAATTGATAGAGGAGAAGAGCTCCTGATTAAGGTTCATTAACATCTCATTTCATCCTGGCATTAAACCCGGTCAGTTTCGGCCAGTCTAATTCCCGAAACAAAACCAAAACAACTATGAAAAAGTGGATGATCGGTGCTGCCTTTCTGGTATTTACCAGTTTGCAGGTAGCAGCCCAACAAGAAAAAAGAGAACTGCCTAATCCCGAGGAGCGAGCCAAAAAAATGACGGAAAAAATGGCAACGGAGCTTCAACTTTCAGAAGAACAAAAGAGTCAGATTTTAGCACTGAACCTGGAGCAGGCCAAAAAAAGACAGGCTGAAATGGAGCGTGAAATAGAGGAGAGGAAAGCAAGAATGGAGGAAATGAAGGCCCATCAGGAAAAAATCAAAGTGATCCTCACCGAGGAGCAGCGTACCAAATGGGAGGAAATCAAGTTAGAGCAACGGGAGCATCGAAGGCCCGGAGGTCAAGTACATCACCGAGGCGATATGCCCAAACAAAAAAGCGGAAACTAAACCAAATGAAGAAAGCCACCCAAAAGGTGGCTTTCTTAATCGCAGGTGGGTCAACTAAACAGGGTACTATTGGTATGTCAGGGCAAACCCAAAGGGGATAGCCTTGACATTATCCCGCGATTTGCTCTTCTACCTGAAAGAATGATTCGTCTTTCTGAGGTAGGGAAGATGTACCCATAAGGTATTCATCCACTTTTACTGCAGCCTCTCTTCCTTCGGAAATCGCCCATACCACAAGGGATTGTCCACGGCGCATATCACCTGCAAGGAACACTTTAGAGTTGGTGCTTTGATAATTCTTTGATTTTGGAAGGCTGTTTTCCATTGTATCCACTCCAAAAGCCTGCAATAGGCCATTTTGAGCAGGGCCCATGTATCCGATGGCTATGAATGCCAGATCACAGGGTACGGTTCGTTCAGTTCCTGGTATTTCCTCAAAGGTCATTCTACCCCCTTTTTCTTTCCATTCAATATCCACCAGTGTCAGTCCAGTAACTTCTCCGGCTTCATTTCCTGTGAATTCCTTGGTTAGGATTGAAAACATCCGCTCGGCACCTTCTTCGTGTGAACTGGAAGTCTTAAGGGTCATCGGCCATTCAGGCCAAGGGTTTAGAAAGTTTCTTTGCTTTGGAGGCTTCGGCAAAAGCTCCAGCTGGGTAATAGAAATTGCACCATGTCTATTGGAGGTTCCAATACAATCACTTCCGGTATCACCGCCACCGATGACAATTACATGCTTTCCTTTAGCCGAAATCGGGTTTTCGCTAATCTCGCTTCCGATCACCTGATTCTGCTTGCCCAGAAATTCCATGGCAAAATGAACGCCTTTCAGCTTATCACCCTTGATATTGAGTGCCCGGGGTTGTTGTGCCCCGGTGGAAAGTACCACAGCGTCAAAATTTTTCAGGATTTCATCAGCTTGGATGGTTGTTCCGATTTCGGTATTGGTAGCGAAAATGACTCCTTCCTCAAGCATGAGGTCAGTTCTTCGGTCAATTACCCATTTTTCGAGTTTGAAATCTGGGATACCATAGCGGAGCAAACCACCAACTTTGGAGTCTTTTTCGAAAAGGGTTACTTCATGACCCGCTTGATTCAACTGATCTGCAGCAGCAAGACCGGCTGGTCCTGAGCCCACGACCGCTACTTTTTTGCCGGTACGGCTAGCAGGAGGGTTGGCCTTGATCAGTCCAAGTTCATATGCTTTTTCAGCAATGCTTTTTTCAATCAATTCAATCGAAACCGGATCTTTATTGATACCCAGCACACAGCTTGCCTCACAGGGAGCAGGGCAGATTCTGCCAGTAAACTCCGGGAAGTTGTTTGTGCTTCGCAAAATACTGATTGCCTGTCCCCATTCCTGGTTATAGACTGCATCATTAAATTCCGGAATCACATTCCCAAGGGGACAACCGTTATGGCAAAACGGAACTCCGCAATCCATGCATCTTGCCGCTTGGTGATTCAGTTTTTCGCCGGAAAAAGGCTCATATATTTCTCTGTAGTCCCCGATTCTTTCTTTTGGATCACGGCTTACAGGTGTTTCTCTTTTGAATTGGATAAATCCGTCTTTCGCTCCCATCTTACACCAATGATTTAGCTTGTTCTTGTGCTCTTTTTTGCAATACTGCCTTGTAGTCTCTAGGAATTACCTTGATAAACTGCTCCCTCACATTTTCCCAATCATCCAGGAATCGTTGACCCAATCCACTGTTGGTTAGTTTGACATGTCGTTTGAGGTATGCTTTGATCGTGGACAGATCCTCATCTTCCAGGATGTCAAGGTCCACCATCTCAGTATTGATTTCGGTGATATAGTCTTTCAATACATAGGCTATACCGCCACTCATCCCTGCGGCGAAGTTTCTTCCGATTTCACCCAAGTTGATCACGAGTCCTCCAGTCATGTATTCACAACCGTGGTCGCCGATACCTTCGATAACAGTTTTTACCCCGGAATTTCTTACGCAGAATCGCTCTCCGCCTTTTCCGTTTATATATGCCTCACCCGAAGTAGCCCCATAGAAGGCCACGTTTCCGATGATGATGTTTTCCTCAGGGACAAATCTTGCATTTCTGCTTGGATAGATGATCAACCTCCCGCCGGAAAGGCCTTTTCCAAAGTAGTCATTAGCTTCACCTTCCAGTTCGAAATTGACTCCTTTTGCCAAGAATCCACCGAAAGTCTGTCCGGCTGATCCATTGAATTTGAAGTGAACAGTGTCCTCTGGTAATCCAACTCCACCATAGATTTTGGAAATCTCGTTGGAAAGCATTGCCCCCACAGATCTGTCGATGTTCTTGATCTGGAAATTGCCGGAAACCGGAATTGCTTGCTCCAATGCTGGTGTAGCAGCTTTGATCAACTGCCGATCCAGTACCTTTTTCAGTTCGAATTCCTGATCGATTTGCTTGTGGATACCCACGTGATCTGGCACTTCAACTTTATGGAAGATTGGAGAAAGATCGACTTTGTCCCACTTCCAATGGTTCAAATGACCTGTCGATTGCAACACTTGGCTTTGACCGACCATTTCATCCACTGTGCGGAATCCAAGGGATGCCATAATTTCTCTCAAATCCTGAACAAGGAATCGGAAGTAGTTTACGACATGGTCAGGATCTCCTGTGAAGAGTCTTCTAAGTTCAGGATCTTGTGTGGCGATCCCTACAGGACAGGTGTTGAGGTGACACTTGCGCATCATGATACAACCTTCTACCACCAGTGCGCCTGTAGCAATTCCCCATTCCTCTGCACCCAAAAGCGTGGCAATAGCCAAGTCACGACCTGTTCTTAGCTGACCGTCAGTTTGAAGAACAACACGGCTTCGGAGGTTGTTTTTCACCAAAGTCTGGTGTGCCTCAGAAAGACCAAGCTCCCAAGGCAAACCTGCATGACGGATAGAACTTAGCGGTGATGCCCCGGTACCCCCATCAGCTCCTGAAATCAGGATAACATCAGCGGCAGCTTTTGCCACTCCGGCAGCCACTGTTCCGACGCCTGCCTGAGAAACCAACTTCACGTTGATTCTGGCTTTTCTGTTTGCATTTTTCAAATCGAAAATCAGCTGAGCCAAATCTTCGATAGAATAAATATCATGGTGTGGAGGAGGGGAAATCAGGCCTACTCCAGGAGTGGAGTGTCTTACTCTTCCGATCCATTCATCCACTTTATGGCCAGGAAGCTGTCCGCCTTCACCAGGCTTAGCACCTTGAGCCATCTTGATCTGAAGTTCAGCAGCATTGGCCAGATAGTGGCTGGTAACCCCGAATCGACCAGAAGCCACCTGCTTGATGGCAGATCGTTCCCAGTCTCCATTTGGTTTTTTATCGTAGCGAATTTCATCTTCTCCACCTTCTCCGGAATTGCTTTTTGCGCCGATCCGGTTCATAGCTATCGCAAGGGTGGTATGAGCCTCGTGTGAAATTGAACCAAAAGACATTGCACCAGTAGCAAAACGTCGCATGATGTTTTCGGCCGGTTCTACCTCCTCTATAGGTACGCTTATTCTTTTCTTGAATTCAAAAAGACCCCTGAGTGTAAGAGCATCCTTTGTTTGTTCGTTGATTTTGGCAGCGAACTTTTTATACATTTCAAAGTCACCCAAACGGGTTGATTTTTGAAGCAAATGTATAGTCTCAGGGTTGAACATGTGTTTTTCCCCTCTTCTCTTCCACTGATAGACACCACCTGTTTCCAGGATTGGGCTAGTGGTTTCGTAGGCAGCATGGTGGCGAACCAGAGTTTCTTCAGCTAGTTCGTCAAATGATACACCGCTGATTCTGGATATTGTTCCTTTAAAGCATCTGTCAATCACATCAGGACCCAATCCAAGTGCTTCAAAAATCTGAGCTCCCTGATAAGACTGAAGTGTTGAAATACCCATTTTGGAAAGCACTTTCAAAAGGCCTTTTCCAATGGCATCCTGATAATTTGCGAAGAGTGTTTTTTGGTCTTTGACTTTTTGCAACTGACCATTTTTGAATAACTCAACCAAAGATTCCAACGCCAAGTAAGGATTGATCGCGGAGACACCATATCCGATGGCAGTGGCAAAGTGATGAACTTCACGGATATCTGCAGATTCAAGTACAAGACCTGCTCGAGTTCTGATTTTCTTTTTCACCAGATGCTGATGTACAGCACCAATGGCAAGAAGAGAAGGAATTGGTGCCAGTTCCTCGGAACTATTTCTGTCAGATAAAATCAGGACATTTTTACCTTCATGGATTGCATCTTCTGCTTCCTGACAAAGTTTGTTCAAAGCTTCCAGAAGCCTTCCCGGCTTATGGTCTGCAATGAAGTGGCCATACAGTTTTTTAGCTCTATAGCCCAAGTGCTCCATTCGGGTGATTTTCTCAAGGTCTTCATTGAGAAGGACCGGCTGGGAAATATGAATTTGCTTAGTGTGTTGAGGGCTTTCTTCCAGAATATTATGGCTTTCACCGATCCTGGTGAAAAGCGACATTACCAATCGCTCCCTAATGGGATCGATCGGGGGATTACTTACCTGGGCAAAGAGTTGCTTGAAGTAGTTTGAGATATGCTGACTCTGCTTGGAAAGCACAGCCAAAGGCGTATCAGCACCCATTGAGCCGACTGCTTCATAGCCGGTATCGCCCATAGGAGCCAAAATTACTTTCAGTTCCTCGGAGGTATACCCAAAGACAGTTTGGCACTTTTTAATATTCTCGGTTGCGTACGGATGAGTGAGTTCCTCAGGATCAGGGACAAATCGAAGTTTGGTCCGCTGTTCGTTAACCCACTTTTCGTAAGGCTGGCGACGGCAGATTTCTCCTTTTACTTCTTCGTCAAAAAGCACCCGGCCCTTTTCCAAATCCGCCCAAATCATTCTTCCAGGACTGATTCTTCCTTTTTCAGTAATGGTAGCTTCACGGATTGGCAGCGCGCCTGCTTCTGAAGAAAGAACCAGACGATTGTCTCTTGTAATAAAGTATCGTAGAGGACGAAGACCGTTTCGGTCCAAAGTTGCACCTACAGATTTGCCATCTGTGAAAAGCAAAGCTGCCGGTCCATCCCATGGCTCCACAAGAGAGGCATGGAATTTATAGAAGGCTTTTCTTTCACGATCCATCACCTGGTTATCCTGCCAAGCTTCCGGTACCAACATCATCATGGCATGAGGAAGTGATCTGCCGCTGAGCGTCAGCAATTCCACCATGGCGTCAAGGTTGGCCGAATCCGAATTCAGTTTATTGGTAATAGGCATCAGCTTCGCAAGTTCTTCATCGCTGAAGAGCTTGGATTTCATCAATGCCTCTTTGGATTTCATTTTATTCAGGTTGCCCCGAATGGTGTTAATCTCACCGTTGTGTGACAGAAATCTGAAAGGCTGGGCCAATCTCCAATTTGGAAAGGTATTGGTAGAGAATCTGGAGTGTACAATGGCAAGAGCCGACTCAATTCTAGGATTTTGGAGGTCTTTATAGAAAGCCAACACCTGATCCGTTCTAAGCTGTCCTTTATATACTAAGGTAAGGCTGCTCAGTGAAGCGAAGTAAAAGGCGTGGTTTACGCCCGGAATCTTGGTATTGATCTCTGAGGTGGCAAAGTTTCTCAGGACATAAAGCTTGCGCTCCAATTCAATTCCGGTGAGGCCTTGTTTATGACTTACGAAAAGCTGCTCGATGTTTGGCATAACTTCCAAAGCACCGGATCCTGGAATTGTCTCATCTACGGGTACCTCACGATATCCGATCAGATTGAAGTCCATTTCCTCAATCAGCTTATTCAGTAATTCCTTAGATCGCTGATAGAGCTGTTTGTTTTTAGGAAAGAAAGTCATGCCCACGCCATAATATCCTGGCTCGGGCAGATTGATTTCCGTACGTGCTGTTACATCCTTGAGGAACTGATGCGGGACTTGAATAGAAATACCGGCACCGTCTCCGGTTTTAGGGTCAGATCCCCGTCCACCTCGGTGCTCCATATTACTAAGCATGTATAAGGCATCGCTGATAGTCTCATGAGTGGGCACATTGCTCAGATCCACTACCGCACCTATACCGCAGGAGTCATGCTCAAACTCCGATCGATACAAACCTTCTTGCATTCTTATTTGATTTAATAGGTTCAAAATTTCCAAAAATTACAAAAAAAAATTCCTTTGTTAAAATTTAGGCAACAAACGCGGTGTAATTATGAAGTATTATCGATAAAAATGAGCTTTATTGGATTTTTAGCAAATTTGAATTTTGGATTAAAAATTCGAAAAATTTGCAATTATTTGGTTTCAAAAACTCATTTCGAGTCGAAAATCCTACCGCTTTTTTAAAAATACATGCAAAAAATCTGGAAACCAGTTTTTTGAAAAAAAATTGAAAAATTTTTCAAATTTTTTATTCCATAAAAATTTAGAGAATAGTTGGCTTTGGTTATCTATTGCAAATTATCGAAATAATATTCTGCTAAAATTACATAAAACAGAATATTGTAAATTTCAATTTTAGTCGGTAAAGTGCGTAGATCCTTCTTTGTCGCCCCTATTTTGATGAACCTTTACCTTTTTGATTTTGCGGGCATCCACCGACAAAACAGTAAACTCGAAATCTTGAAATCGGATTTTCGTCCCATTTTTGGGAAGCTTTGAGTTCAATTCCAACAAGAGTCCTCCCAGGGATTCACTCTCGCCTTTGACCTCTTCAAAGAGTTGAGGGTCTAGCTCCAGCTTTTTACAAAAGTCGTTGAGAGACACTTTTCCTTCAAAAATGAATGTGTCATTGTCCAGTTCTTGGAAGAATATATCGTCTGTGTCGTCAAACTCGTCGTTGATCTCTCCAATGATTTCCTCAATCAGATCTTCAAGTGTTACTAGTCCAGAGGTGCCTCCGTA
>DATIAI010000500.1:0-11195 GCA_035458065.1 Algoriphagus sp.
TTTTGGCAACTTGGTAGGAGGCAGGAGCCTGGATTTCAATTCCCAGTTTGGTTCTGGCTTCATGTTCTGCGGTAGAGTTTTTTCGGGCAAAAAGTGCCTTTTCCAATCTCCCTCGCTCTCTTACTTCAAATAGATTCTGAAGTTTATCTTTATTTTTTCTCAGGTTTGCAATCAGCTCCTCTTCGGTATTTCCGAATAGGTAAAGCACTTCCTGACCAACTGCATATTCATCTTCCATTCTTAGAGAATAAAGATTTGGATCTGCAGAAGCTTTTTCTTTTGATTCTTTGGTAAACTGTGCATTGATGACCTGACTGCCTCCTTTTTTGTCATCGAAAGTGGTCACATAGATCAAATTGGTATACATTTTCAGCATTCGAGTCATTGCCCGAGGGTCGACTCGGTGAACTTTGAACATGCTTTCTGACCGGATCATCCCAGGAAGATCAGCTTCGAAAATCCCTCTCAATTCCTCCCCTACAGGACCCGCCCACTTAGTGGAATCTATTGCCAAGACTATTTCACCAACTGATCCTCTGGCTTTCGGTTTGGCATTTTCGGTAAATCCACCCTTTCCATCACAGGAAATCAGAATGGCCGAAATCAACAATAGAGTGATGTATGATAATGCTTTCATATTAGTTCTTTTTTGCGCAGTTCAATTTAAAGACTAAAAACGGGTCTACTCTGTTTTTAGTAATTAAATAATGAGTTAAATAAGTTTAAAAAAGTACCTCAACTTGCTGATTATCCAATGATAAGCTTTTGGCCGGGCTTGATATTGTTGGAATTCAGATTATTCAGACGTTTGATTTGATCAACAGGCAGGGAGTGTTTTTGAGAAATGATCCAAAGTGAATCTCCTGGGCGGACAGTATAGGTTTTTTGACCAGAACTTGGGGAATTGTCAGCAAGACTTTCAGTCGGTGCAGCTTTGCCATTATAGATATAAAGTGTCTGCCCAACCTTGATCAGGTTTGACCTGAGGTTGTTCCATTCCTTTACCTGAGTAACACTTACCCCATGTTTTGAGGCAATCGATCCCAATACGTCTCCTGATTTTACCCGATATGAAATTCTCGCCGAATTTGAGCTATTTACAGCTTTTTCCACCGGAACTATCACTGGAGAATCATTGGAAGCCAATAAGAGGGTTGACTGATTGCCTAAGGAATCACCGATCCAAGCAAGGTTTTCTTTGAGGAAAAGTGCTCTTGATTTCGGGATTTTTACTTCCATGCTTCGATTGGAAACCGGAATTTTTCTGTTTTTAACAGAAGGGTTCAGTTTCTCCAAGTCACTTAGGCAAATGGCAGTAAGTTCTGAAAGTTTATCCAGGCTGAATGCTCTTTCAAACCTGATTTTCTCATATTCAATCGGGTAGGTGGGTTCTTCGAGATTGAAATTGTGTTCTTCCAGATTGTTGAGAACGTAGAGGAATGCCTGAAATTGAGGCACGTAGCTTCGGGTTTCTTTCGGGAGGTAATTGTAGATTTCCCAAAAGGTCTTTTTCCCTCCAGATCTTCTGATAGCTTTTCGGACATTTCCGGGACCGCAGTTATATGCGGCCATGGCTACTTCCCAATCTCCAAACATGCGGTAAAGGGACTTTAGATACTTGGCCGCTGCATCGGTAGAAAGCTCTGGATCCATCCGGTCATCCACATCCGGATTTACGTTCATTCCATACATTTTACCGGTTGCAGGCATAAATTGCCAAAGGCCCATTGCACCCACACGGCTTTTAATCTGAGGATCAAGTCCGGATTCCACAATCGACAGGTATTCGATTTCGGAGGGGATTTCGTGTTTTTTGAGGGTTGCTTCGAAAAGAGGGAAATAGATGTCTTTTCGTGCCAGGACCATTTTGGTGTAATCCCGATTTCTAACAGTAAAATATTGGATAAAGGAAAAAATACGCTCGTTCAACTCAAAAGGCATGTCGGTTTTCATGGCCTTGATCCGCTGATCGACTTCTTCGTAAGTGAAATCAGGAATGTATTCGTAGTGGTAATTGGGCTGGATTTCTTCTGAAAAAAGAACGGCAGCTTCCAAGGGTTCTTCTTGAGAAAAAGCTTCGGTCAGAGGGATCAGACAAGTGATTAATACCGGAATGATAGTGCTGCGCAAAGACTTTTTCATCAAAATTCAATTTAAGAGGTTAATTCTGTAAGATAATTGCTGAAGCCATAAAGCTCAGCTTCCTTAAAGGAGTTGGAGATGACCTGAAGTCCAATTGGCATTCCTGATTTGTCTTGCCCATTTGGAATGGAAATCGCCGGAACTCCCGATACTGAAGCTTGGACGGTGAAGAGGTCTTCAAGGTACATCGCTACAGGATCGCCGCTATGCTCACCAAACTTAAACGCTGTGGATGGTGTAGTCGGCATAATAATATAGTCAAAATCATTTAAAAGATTTTCAGTAAAGTCTTTTATTAATCTTCTGACCTTCTGAGCCTTAGTGAAATAGGCGTCATAATAGCTCGCAGAAAGCACAAATGTGCCCAGCATGATCCTTCTTTTAACCTCGTCTCCAAACCCTTCACTTCGGGTCAGTTTGTACATGCTTTCCAGATTATGGGCATTTGGAGTGCGATAGCCATACTTTACTCCGTCGAAACGGGACAAGTTGGAGCTTGCTTCAGCTGTGGTAAGAATGTAATAGGTAGGCAGAAGATATTTCAAAAGTGGAAACATTACCTCCTTGACCTCATGTCCCTCAGCTTTCAATTTTTCAAGAACAGCAAGCGTGTTTTCTTTGATTTCTGGCTGAAGTGCTTCCGACTCAATGGTTTCTTTAAGATAAGCGACTTTTACTTTTTTGTCAAAATGTAATAGTTCACTGTATCGGAGGACTGGTTTTCTGGAAGAAGTACTGTCAAATTCATCGTGCCCTGCCATAATTTCCATGACCAAAGCATTGTCTTTCACCGTTTTGGAGAATACACCAATGGTGTCAAAAGTAGAAGCATAGGCAATCAATCCCCATCTGGAAACTCTTGAATAAGTTGGCTTCATGCCGATAACCCCTGTGAAAGCTGCCGGCTGGCGTACAGAACCTCCTGTGTCTGTACCAAGAGAAACTGTACAAAGATTTGCCTGCACAGCAACTGCAGATCCACCCGAAGAACCTCCGGGAACGCAGGTTTCGTCCAAGGCATTCAGCACTTTGCCATGGGCTGAGTTTTCATTTGAGCTTCCCATCCCAAATTCATCACAATTCAGTCTGCCAATGATAATGGCATCTTCATCGATCAGTCTTTGAACGGCAGTAGTAGTGTATTGAGCCTGATAGCCCTTTAAAATATTGGATGCGGCGTTGGATTCATGACCGGAGTAGTTGAGTACATCCTTAATCCCAATGACCATGCCTGCGAGTTTGCCAGCTTTTCCTTTTGCAATTTTTTCATCAATCAGGTCAGCTTGCTCTAAAGCGGATTGCTTATAAACTTCAACGAAGGCGTTGAGATGCGCCTTCGTCGTGATGTTCTGTAAGTAGTGAGTGACGATTGCCCGGCAATCAGTTTCTTTCTTTTCGAGCGATTTTTTGATTTCGTCGAATGAACTAAATTTTTCCAATGGTATTGGCTTGAGGGATTACTTCTTTTTGTCTTTCAGCCCGTCTTCAAGATCGTTCTGAATTTCTTTGGTAGCGTCTTTGAATTCTCTGATTCCGCGACCTAGTCCTCGGGCCAATTCAGGGATCCTTTTAGCACCAAACAGCAGGAGGATTACGACAATGATCAAAACGATCGAACCTCCGCCCATGTTTTGAATGAAACCTAATGTAGTCATGATGGTGTGTTTGTTTAAGGATAAATAGGATTACAAAGATACAACTGTCACCCTCTTAGCCAAAAATAAGGCTATTGACAATTGCTCTTTTTTATGAACATACGATTTTAAATTCTATTTGGACGTAATCCATGTTGCGGGGTCCATTATTTGAAGTCCTTTCCAAGTCTGGAAATGAACTTCTGATTCTCCTTCGGCATTGGTTCCGACCTGACCTATAATGTCTTTAGCCTTTACCGTCTGCCCTGATTTCACTGAAATGTTTTTCAGTCGGCTGTACATGGTGTAATATTCACCATGCTTGATAATTACCGTTCCTCCATATCCTGGCATGGTCGTGATTTTAGTGACAGTCCCGTCAAAAACCGTCCGGACATTGGAATTGGGCTGGGTACGAATATCAATTCCGTCATTGTCGAGCATAATGCCTTTAAGGGTAGGGTGGGGGAAAGTCCCATAGGTCTGAGCTACAAATCCGGTTTCTACTGGCCAAGGCAGTTTACCTTTATTGCCGGCAAATGAGCTGGAAAGAGCGGCTGCCTCCGGTGTCATTGGCATGCTGGTTCCTGCTTTTTTGGTCGATGTACTATTTTCCTTTCTTGCCTCAGCTTCAGCTCTTTTGATTTCGTCTTCAATTACCTGTTTGATCATTCGGTTAAGCTGATCCTGCTGTTTTTTGGTTGCAGCGATCTGCTTCTGAATGTCCCGCTCTTTTTTCGAAAGTGTATTCACCACTCCTTGCTGACTTTTTCTCAGACGTTCCAGTTCGGCTTTTTCTTTCTGTTCCTCAGTGAGGACAGTCAATTTATCCGCTTTTTTCTGATCCAGAAGGGCCCTTTGATCGGCCAGATCTGTTGAAAGTTTTTCGATCTGTGCAGCCTGTTGTTTTCTGCTGTCGCTGTACTGCTTTAGATATTTCAATCGCATGTATAGCTGATTGAAGGTGCCCGAGCTAAAAACAAAAGCGACGATTGAAAGTCCCCGGTTGAGTTTTGAGGAATTGTAAATCATCCGGGAATATTCCGCTTTAAGGTCTTTGAGCTGCAATTCCAGATCAGAGATTTTCTTTTCTGTTTCGGTGATTTCCTGATTGATCAGTCTTACTTCCCGGTCCAGGGTGTTGACGAGTCTGTTTTGAGTCTGAAATTGTCTCGTAAGAGCATTCAGTTCTCCAAGAGAAGTTTTTTTGGTAGCAGTGGTCTGTTTTAGAATTGCATCAAATTCCCTGAGTCTGGCCTGAACTTCGGCTTTTTCCCGCTCCAGTTCTTCTCTGGTTTTTTTTGTTTGGGAAAAAGTGTCAAAACTCCCGATGAACAGAAATAAAAGTAATAATGGTAATAATCTATAAATCCGCATGTAGCTCAGAATCTGAAAGGAAAGCTTAAAGCCTGGGAATTTGGATCAATGGAGGTCCATTCAATGTGGATGATTGTGTTTTGACCTCCCTCGGGTAGCTGATAGGCTAATTTGAAAAGAACTTCTGCCGGAAAAGGTTGGGAAGATGCATCCTGAAATTTCGGAAAACTCGCCAGCACCGATCCCCGGTCATCCAGGGAATTACTTACGAGTTCAGAAACTTTTCCGTGGCTGGTTTCCACTTTGGAAAAATACCTGACATTATCTCGGATCTGTGTCAGTTCAAACTTTTTCCCAACTCTTACCAATCGGTCTTGGTAATCAAAACCAAAAGGGATGTTTGCCCAAAGGACATTTTGGAACAAATCTAGAGAAAGCTTCAATCCATAAAATTTCTCAAAATCGGCATAAGAAAGGTCGATATCATCCTGCCCGACCCGATCTCTGATCTGAATCCGATCTTGTGTGAAAAATCCCCGAATGGCTTCCATTCCCATTCCGGGAGACATGGTAAACCAAAGTACACTGTCTTTTTTGGCACGGAGGCTAAGGCTTCCCCGCGTGATTTTCCCTGATTCTTCCTCAATCACAATCTTTGCCTTGGCGCTTAGGTAATCGTATTGAGCTGCTACGGGTTGAAATTCCTCCATCTGTCCGTCACCTTCATAGAGTACGACTTTTTTTGCGCAGCCAGCCAGGCTAATTATCAAAAGTGTCAGAACACCTGCAAAAAGTTTATTCATGGTATTTTCCATCTTTTATTTTTTGAGCTAGTTTATCAGAAGCTTCAGAGCTTCCCTCGGCTTTTTTCCACCAGGTCATGGCCTCAGAAACTTTGCCAAGATGAAATAAGATGTCGCCATAATGCTCCAGCATGACTCCACTAGGTTCAGTTTCGTTGATTATTGCCTCATTCATATAGCGTGATGCTTCCTCGTAACTGCCCATCTGAAAAAGGACCCAGGCATAGGTATCGAGGTATGTGGCGTTTTTGGGATGTTTTTTTACTACTTTTTCAGACATGGTTCGGGCCTTTTCCAGATCCTTTTTTTCCAACGAAAGAAAATATGCGTAATTGTTCAAAACCTGGTCGTCGTTGGGGTTGAGGCGGAGTGCTTTATCAAAATAGACAAAGGCAGAGTCCTTTTCCCCAAGGTTATAGAGTGAATTGCCAAGAGATCCAAAGGCTACCTGGTCTAATTGCGGGTTTTTTCCCGAATTGAGTTCGAGGGATTTTTTAAGCGATTGTACTGCTAACGTATCTTTTTTTCTGGCTGACTTTACCACCCCGTCATAAAACCAAAACTCCGGAGCTTCAGGGAATTCATCCACACCCATGGTAGTGAAGGTTTCCAATTCAGCAAAATCCGGATCCTCTCCAAAGGAATTTAATATTACCTGCTCGAGAACTGGAGCGTTTTTGGGTTGGATTTGGAGTGATCTTTTGAAATATTCCATAGCCAAGTCCATGTCTCCTTCAGTTCTTTTCCGTTCCCCGATTACTTCCAACACCATAGCGTCAGAGGCATTCAGTTCCAGCATTATGGCTTCCATCTGATCCAAAAGAGAATCACGCTGACTGGTTTGCATCTCCGATAACATGGATTTGTAAGTTTTGGCCTTCACTTCACCGTCTAAGTCAGGACTATTGAATGCCGATATCAGGTAGGAATTAGCTTCTGTGATTTTGCCCGTTTCTTTCAAAAGTGTGTAGGCCGCCATCTGAAGTTCTGGTTGATTGGGATACTTGGAAATTTCCTCCGAGACTAGCGCCAATGCCTGATCTAAACGGGCATTGTTGTAGAGAATTTCCACCAAATTCAAAACATAAGTAGGGTTGCCCGGAAAAGCGTCAATCAGTTTTTCACCTTCCAGAATTGCCTTTGGCAAATCGTTTTTACGAAGGTAGATACGCTGCTTTTGCACAGTAAATGGTTCGCGTACTCCATAGTAGTCTTCAGCCCGGTCCAACACTACAAGTGCTTTGTCAAATTCTCCTGCATTCAGATAAATAGACGCGAGGTCAAGATTGTATTGTTGGTTTTTTTCGCTGTCTGAGGTGAGTCGGTCCAGAATTTCGGCAGCCTTGAGTGGTTGGTTGAGATTGGTATAGATCTCCGCCACCATGAGTGCATAATATTTGTTGTCAGGATCGGCTATGGCAGCCTTTTCTGCGAAAGGAAGTCCTTTTTGAGCTTGGTTAGATCTCACCAAGACCTCCGCAATTTTGTAATTGATGGCGGGTTCTTCGGGAGAAAACTCCAAAGAACGCTGCAAATAAAAATAAGCTTTCTCCAAGTCTCCGAGAACCAGGGCTTTTTCACCTTCGATAAAATACCGACTGGCTTTAGTTTCTTTCTCTTGGATTTTTAATTCCTTTTTTGAAGGAATTTGCTGGGCAAATCCTGAATTCCATCCTAGGCATAGTAAAGAAAACAGAACAAGGAAATGGGAAAATCTCACGGTGATTCGGGAATGCAGCATCAGTTCACAAACATAATGCCTTTTGCTCAAAATGATTGGACTATTTCGCCTTTTGCCGGAAACTGACTTCCGGAATCAGACTGATTTTTTGCGATTAAGGAATGTTTTGAATTGGTCTTTTTCCAAAAATCCCACCAAAATCATAAACAGGATAACCAAACTGTTTTTGGCAAGGAAACCCAAAATAGGATGATCCAGATCTAAATAAAATCCTGCATAACTCAATCCAAAAGCAATAACCAAATACAGAATTCCTTTGCCTGTTTTGTAGGGGATCGGGAAAAACTTTTGCCCATAATAATAGCACAAGCCGGTCATTATTAAATAGCATATCAAAGTACTCAAAGCTCCTCCCAGGTATCCAAGTACTGGTACCAAGGTGAAAATAACGATCAGACTGACTATGGCCCCGACAAGGGTAATCCAGAAACTGTATTTGGTTTGGTCAGTCACTTTAAACCAAATTGAAAGATTAAAGTAAATCCCCAAAAGCAAATAGCCCATCAGGAGAATCGGGACTATAAAAAAGGCGGATTCGTACCCTTCACCTTTGGGAAATAAGTAGGCGATCAAGTCCAGGTTGACTGAAATGGCAATCATGAGAACCGAGCAAAAAATGATAAAAGCATGCATCACCCGGGCATAGAGCTGGGGTGAATTTTTGTCTGCCGATTTTCCAAAAAAGAAGGGCTCAGCGGCATATTTAAAGGCCTGGATTACCAGATTCATCAAAATTGCCAGTTTGACGCTGGTTCCGAAAATCCCGGCAGCTTCCCGGGCATTCAATCCGGAATAAAAATTTTCCGGAAGGAGGTATTCAAAAAGCAGCCTGGAAACCAGTTCGTTGGTCACACCTGCCAATCCCATAAAGAGAAGTGGAATGGCGTATTGCCACATCGGGCGGATGATTTCTTTGTCGAGGGAAAATCTGAAAAATCCTGCTTTCCACCAGACATAAGGGATGATCAGACCGTTTGCCAATAGATTAGCCAGCAGGATATATTCCACTCCCCAGTCGAGCTTATAGCCAAGAAAATTATCGGGAAGCGTTCCGTTAGAAATCAAAATTGGAATCCAGACGATCAGCAGAAGATTGAAAAAGACATTGAGCAGCACATTGATCATTTTGGCGCCTGCAAAAGCAAATGCCCGGTTTGTCAGCCTCAACCTGGCAAAGGGAATCGCCAAGATGGCATCGAATGACAAAATCAAAGCTGTCCAGCGAAACAAATATGCCTGCCCTGGATAGTCCAGCAAATCCGCCAACCAAGGTGCGGCAAGATAAACACCGCTTCCCAAAATCAGGGTAGATGTTATTAACAGGGATTGGGTGGTATTATAGACTTTTTCCGGATCGAGATTTTTACCTGTGGAAAAGCGGAAAAACGACGTTTCCATTCCATAGGTAAAGATGATGTTGAGAAATCCGATCAGTGCATAGATTCCTGTGAATGAACCTACCACTTCCTTGTTGAGATAGGAAGTGTAGATGAAAATCATTAAAAAATTGATGGATCTTGCCAGAATGCTGCTCAATCCGTAAATGGCCGTTTGTCCGGCAAGTTTTTTCAGGTTACTCATGAAAGAGCAAGGAGCTTACTCTCCTTTGAAAATTGGTTTTCTTTTTTCCAAAAATGCTGAAGTGCCTTCTTTGTAATCTCCTGATTTGACACAGCGTGCAAAGCTGTTTGCTTCGGTCTGGTAGCCATTTTCATCAGAAAGAAAAGCTGCATTGACACAGTCTACGATCATTCCTATAGCCAGAGGAGCTTTGCTCATGATTTTGGCGATGATTTCCTCAGCTTTTTCTATCGCTTCCGCTTTGGTAGGGAATACATAATTTACCAGGCGAAGTTCTTTAGCTTCTACAGCCCCGATCATATCACCGGTCATCATCAGTTCATTTGCTTTTCCTCTTCCTATCAAAAGTGTCAACCGCTGAGTTCCTCCATAGCCCGGGATGATTCCCAGATTGACTTCCGGCTGACCGAATTTCGCATTGGCGGTGGCGATTCGCATGTGGCAGGCCATGGCAAGTTCACATCCTCCGCCCAAGGTATATCCATTGGTCACGGCGATCACAGGCTTGTGGCAGTTTTCGATCATCGCAAAAATTTCCTGACCGTTTTCAGAGAATTTCCTGGCATTGACCTCATTTAGAGAAGCGATTTCGCTGATGTCGGCCCCAGCTATGAAAGCCTTTTCTCCAGATCCGGTGATGATCGCCGCTTTGATGGCGCGATTGTCAGCAACTTCTTCGAAAATCGCCTTTAATTCTTCCAGAGTGGCGAAGTTGAGAGCGTTCATTTTCTCTTCTCTGTTGATGGTAAGGTATAGAACGCCGTTTTTTTCTTCAGTCAGGATATTTTGAAAATCTGCCATGAGCGGTTTGGAAGTGGAAAAGCAAATATACGTCTAGGGGGTACAAACCCAAATTTGACTGGACAGAAATATCCCAAGGGTCTTTTTACCAGTACATTTCAAAGAAAATTAATTGAAACCGTTTGGGGAATAAATGGGGGAATCAAGTCTGCTTCAGGCATTTTTATTTACTTTTGCCCTCTCAGAAAAATAACTAAACCTCCCATTAATATGTCTTCCAAAAGAAAAATTACCGTTGCTTACGGCGACGGAATCGGACCTGAAATCATGACTGCAACCATCAATATTCTGGAAGCAGCCGGTGCCCAGCTCGAATACGATGTGATCGAAATCGGGGAGCAAGTATATCTCAAAGGGATCAGTTCAGGTATGGAGCCCAAGGCATTTGAATCGCTGCGCGAAACCAAAGTCTTTTTGAAATCACCAATCACCACTCCTCAGGGCGGAGGCTTCAAATCCCTGAATGTGACTACCCGAACTTCCTTTGGACTTTTTGCCAATGTGCGTCCCTGCAAAGCATATTCTCCCTTTATTCAAACCCATTTTCCTAAAACTGACATGGTGATCATCCGCGAAAATGAGGAAGATCTCTATGCCGGAATCGAACATCGACAAACCCAGGAAGTGGTGCAAAGTTTAAAGCTTATTTCCCAGCCTGGTTCTGAAAAAATCATTCGGTACGCCTTTGAATATGCCAAAAAATACGGAAGAAAGAAAGTAACCTGCATGACCAAGGACAACATCATGAAGTTGGCAGACGGTCTATTCCACAGAACTTTTGACGAGATCGCAAAAGAATACCCTGAAATCAAAACAGATCATAAAATCATCGATATCGGAACAGCCCTGATCGCTGACCGACCGGAGATTTTTGATGTGATTGTTACTTTAAACCTCTACGGAGACATCATTTCTGATGTAGCTGCCCAGGTGACCGGTTCGGTTGGACTTGGAGGATCGGCAAATGTCGGCGAGGAAGTGGCCATGTTTGAAGCGATTCACGGTTCTGCTCCTGATATCACAGGTATGGGAATCGCAAATCCATCCGGATTGCTGAACGGCGCTATCATGATGCTGGTCCACATAGGCCAGCCCGAGGTAGCTGAGAAAATCGCCAACGCATGGATGAAGACTTTGGAAGACGGAATTCATACCGGGGATATCTATCAGGAAGGT